>JBGPZN010000288.1:0-4813 GCA_041493815.1 Methylomirabilia bacterium | reverse complement strand
GGATCGGTGGCGGTGAGGCAGCGATGGCCGGCGCGGCGCAGGATGCGCGCGCAGCTGTCCACCATATCGGGTTCGTCGTCGACGATGAGGATGCGGGGCTCGGGCATGGCGCTCGTCCCGTCATTCTACCGTGCGTCCGGACGGGCGCCGGGGCTTGCTTGTGTCCGCGAAAGCATATAGGACTATGCTCTATCCAGCATAGATGGCGGGCCCAGGCCCGCCGGAACGGGAGACTCCATGCGGCGGCCGACCCTGATCCTCCTGACCCTCGCGCTGACGCTGGCGGCGGCGGCGGCGCTGGCGCAAGCACCGGCGTCCAGGACCGTGATCCTCTCCACCACGACCAGCACCCAGGACTCCGGGCTGCTCGACGTGCTGGTGCCGCTGTTCGAGAAGAGCACCGGCTACTCGGTGAAGACGATCTCGGTCGGCACCGGCCAGGCGCTGGCGCTGGCGGCGCGCGGCGAGGCCGACGTGACGCTCGCCCACGCGCCCGCGCTGGAGAAGAAGTACGTCGGCGAGGGGAAGATGCACAACCGGCGGCTCGTCATGTACAACGACTTCCTTCTCATCGGCCCCGAGTCCGACCCGGCCAGGATCCGC
The DNA here is from genome assembly GCA_041493815.1 of Methylomirabilia bacterium. Lineage (GTDB taxonomy): Bacteria > Methylomirabilota > Methylomirabilia > Rokubacteriales > CSP1-6 > AR5. The sequence goes on along the minus strand of JBGPZN010000288.1, from coordinate 4,210 downwards.
GGCGACAAGAGCGTGGTGGCCGCGCTGAAGAAGATCGCCGACGGCAAGGCGCGCTTCGTCTCGCGCGGCGACAAGTCCGGCACCCACACGCTGGAGCTGGCCCTGTGGAAGGCGGCCGGCGTCACGCCGGACGCGCCCTGGTACATCGAGTCGGGCCAGGGGATGGGCGCGACGCTCGGCATCGCCAACGACCGCCAAGGCTACACCGTCACCGACCGCGCGACCATGCTGGCGTTCGCCAAGCGCGTCGACCTCAAGCCGATGGTCGAGGGCGACAGGCTCCTGCTGAACATCTACTCGGTGATGGAGGTCAACCCGGCCAACGGCCCCAAGGTCAACGCAGCCGGCGGCAAGGCATTCGCCGACTTCATGCTGGCTCCCCAGACGCAGGCCGTCATCAAGACGTTCGGCCTCGACAAGTCCGGTCAGGCGCTGTTCGTGCCGATCGCCGGCCGGGGGAGTGATGAGGGGGACGTCAGTCCCCCTCTCAAGTAGATGGGACGGGGACGCTAGCCCGTGGACGTGCTCGTCGAGGGCGTGCGCCAGGCCGCCGCCCTGCTGCTCGGCGCCGACCGCGAGATCGCGGCGGTGCTCTGGCTGTCGTTGCAGGTCTCGGGCACGGCCACGCTCATCGCGCTGCTGCTCGGCATCCCCGCCGGCGCCGTCCTCGCGCTGACGCGCTTCCCCGGCCGCACGCTCGTCGTCAGCGCGGTCAACACCGGCATGGGGCTGCCGCCGGTCGTGGTCGGCCTCTTCGTGACGATCCTGCTCTGGCGCAGCGGCCCCTTCGGCGACTGGGAGGTGCTCTACACGCCCGCGGCGATCGTGCTGGCCCAGGCGGTGATCGCCTCGCCCATCGTCACCGGGATCACGCTGGCCGCGGTGCAGAACGTGCCGGCGAAGTTCCGGCTACAGCTCATCGCGCTCGGCGCCTCCCGCCCGCAGATGCTGTGGGTCGTGCTCCGCGAGGCGCGGCTGCCGATGCTGGCGGCGGTGATGGCCGGCTTCGGCGGCGTCATCTCCGAGATCGGCGCCTCCATGATGGTGGGCGGCAACATCAAGGGCCAGACGCGCACGCTCACGACGGCGATGGTGCTGGAGACGGGCAAGGGCAACTTCGACGTCGCCATCGCGCTGTCGATCCTGCTGCTGGCCCTCGTGTTCGGCATCAACTGGGCGCTGACGACGATCCAGCAGCGGCACGCGCGGTGACTCGGCGGCGCGCCACGGCGCGCTGACGTACCATGTGGGTCGTGAAGACCGCGCTCGTCTGCGTCGTGCTGCTCGGCGTGGCTCTCGCGAGCCCGGCGCCCGCGGCCGCGCCGCCCACTCTCACCGTGTTCGCCGCGGCCGACCTCGCCTTCGCGTTCCGTGAGCTGGTTCCGCGCTTCGAACAGGCCGCCGGCGTCAAGGTCACCGTGGTCCTGGGATCGACCGGCAACCTGGCCAAGCAGGTCGAGCACGGCGCGCCGGCCGACGTGTTCTTCGCCGCCAACCAGACGTTCATCGACGAGCTCCTGGCCAAGGGCGTACTGATCGAAGAGACACGCACGTTGTACGCGCAGGGTCGGATCGTGCTGGCCACCGCCCGCGCGGCGGGGCCCAAGCTGACCGCGCTGTCGCAGCTGCTCGAGTCCCGCGTCCGGCGGGTGGCGATCGCCAATCCGGCGCACGCGCCGTACGGCCGGGCCGCCGAGGAGGCGCTGCGCGCCTCCGGCGTGTGGGACGCGGTCAAGCCCAAGCTCGTCTACGGCGAGAACATCCGCCACGCGCTACAGTTCGTGGAATCGGGGGCGGCGGAGGCGGGAATCGTCGCGCTGTCGGTCGCCAACGTGCCGGCGATCGAGTGGGTCGCCATCGATGCCGCGCTGCACGCGCGCCTGGACCAGGCGGTCGCCGTCGTGCGGCGTAGCACGCGGCCCGAGCTCGGCGTGGCTTTCATCCAGTTCGTCAACGGCCCCGAGGGCCGCGCGGTGATGAAGCGCTACGGGTTCCTGCTGCCCGGCGAGATCTGAGATGGATCTTTTCCCCCTCTGGCTTTCCCTGCAGGTATCGGTCGTGGCGACGGCGATCACCCTCGTGCTCGGCGTGCCGGTGGCGTGGGCGTTCGGACGGCGCCGGTTCCCCGGCCGCGATCTGCTGGCCGCCCTCGTCATCACGCCGCTGGTGCTTCCGCCGACCGTGCTGGGGTACTACCTGCTGGTGCTCGTCGGTACCCGCGGGCCGATCGGACGGGTCCTCGACGCCGTCGGCATCGAGCTGGCCTTCACCTGGAGGGGCGCGGTGCTGGCCGCCTGCGTGGCCTCGATCCCGCTGCTGATCCGGGCGGCGCAGGCGGGCTTCGAGGCCGTCGATCCCCGTCTGGAGGCGGCGGCGCGCACGCTGGGGCGCAGCGAGTGGTCGGTCTTCTGGAGCATCACGCTGCCGCTGGCTTGGCGCGCGGTGATGGCCGGGGCCGTGCTGGCCTTTTGCCGTGCCTTCGGCGACTTCGGCATCACGCTCATGGTCGCGGGAAGCATCCCGGGCCGGACGCAGACGCTGCCGCTGGCGATCTACGACCACGTCCAGGCCAACCAGATGCCCGAGGCGAACACGCTGGCGTTGCTCGCGGCAGGCCTGGTGGTCGTCTTGCTCCTCGGGCTGGGGCGCTTCGTGCGACTGCGCTACTGACTCACGTGCTCTCTGTCGCCCTGACCAAGCGGCTGCCCGGCTTCACGCTCGACGTCCACTGGGACGCGCCCGATATGGTGACGGGGCTCTTCGGCCCGTCGGGCTCAGGCAAGACACTCACGCTTGACTGCCTCGCGGGCTTGGTCCGGCCCGACGCCGGCCGGATCGTCATCGGCGACCGCGTGCTCTTCGATGCGGCCGCCGGCATCGACGTCGTCTCGCGGGCTCGCCGCCTCGGCTACGTCTTCCAGGGCTACGCACTGTTCCCGCATCTCACCGTCGCTGACAACGTCGCCTACGGCCTGCGCGAGCTGCCGCGCGCCGAGCGCCGGCGGCGGGCGGCCGAAGTCCTCGCGCGCCTGGGGCTGTCCGGGCTCGCGCAGCGCCGCCCGGCCGAACTGTCCGGGGGCGAGCGCCAGCGTGTCGCCCTCGGGCGCGCTCTCGCCCCCGAGCCCGCGCTCCTGCTCCTCGACGAGCCGTTCTCGGCCCTCGACTTGCCGCTGCGTCGCACGCTGCGTGACGATCTGGTCGGCGTGCTCCGCGAGTGGGGCACCGCGGCGGTCGTCGTCACCCACGACTTCACCGAGGCCTATCGGCTGGCCGACCGGATCGTCGTCTACGATAGCGGGCGGGTGGTGCAGTCGGCGCCGCGCTCGGAGCTCCTGTGGCAGCCGGCCTCGGAGTCTGTCGCGCGCATCATGGGCATTCCCAACCTGCTGCAGGGCACCGTGATCAAGGCCACGCCCGATCGCATCCAGCTCCGCTGGCGCGGCCAGACGCTGGAAGCGGTGAACTCGCCGACGCGATCCTACCTGCCGCCGCCGGGAGCGCCGCTGGCGTTCTTCGTCCGCCCCGAGTACGTCCGGCTCGTCCGCAAGGACCGCATGGTGGCCGACCTGGGCCACCACATGAATCTCATGCGCGGCCAGGTCGTGAACGACGAGGACTTCGGCACGACGTGGACGCTGCGCATCCGGCTCGACGAGCCGGGGCCCCCCGCGCAAGGCGCCTGGGACCTGGAGGTCGAGGTGCCCCACCTCGTGTACGAGATCCTCGAGATCGAGCGGGACCGGCACTGGGAGTTCTCGATCCACCGCGGGTCGATCCACGTGCTGCCGGCATGACGGCCGTCGTCGCGCTGCGGGGCGTGCGCCACGGCCACGCCGCCGGCTTCACCCTCGGCGTGCCCGCGCTCGACGTCGTCGTCGGCGAGGTGCTGGCGGTGATCGGCCCCAACGGCAGCGGCAAGTCCACGCTGCTGCGCGTGCTGGGTCTGCTGGAGCGCCCGGAGGCCGGCCACGTGCTGGTGGGCGGCCGGCCGGTGGACGCGCGCGATGCGCTGGCCGAGCGGCGGCGCATGGCGACGGTGTTCCAGGAGCCGCTGCTGGCCAACACCACCGTCGCCGCCAACGTCGCGCTTGGCCTGCGCTTCCGCGGCGTCGCCGCCGGCGTGGTCGACCGCCGCGTGGCGCGCTGGCTGGACCGCTTCGGCGTCGCCGCGCTGGCCGAGCGGCCGGCCCGCACGCTGTCCGGCGGCGAG
>JBGPZN010000629.1:0-2104 GCA_041493815.1 Methylomirabilia bacterium | reverse complement strand
GGCTCGAGGCCGCGCTCGTGTCGCTGCTCGAGCCGGGCGACCGCGTGGTGATCGGCGAGTGCGGCCGGTTCGGGCTCCTGCTCGAGGAGATCGCGCGCCGCTGCGACGCCGACGTCCGCGTCGTGCGCGCCGAGTGGGGACGCGCGCTCGACCCCGCCGACATCGAGGCCGCGCTGCGCGAGGCGCCGACGAAGGTCGTGGCCGTCGTGCACGGCGAGACCTCCACAGGCATCCTCCAGCCGCTCGCCGATCTGGGCCGGCTCGCCCGCGCCCACGATGCGCTGCTCGTCGCCGACGTCGTGGTGACGCTGGGCGGGTGCGAGGTGGCGCTCGACGCCTGGCACGTGGACGCCGGCGTGGGCGGGACGCAGAAGTGTCTCAGCTGTCCCTCGGGCCTGGCCCCGGTCGCCTATAACCAGCGGGCCGCCGACGTCGTGCGCCGGCGCCGCACACCGGTGCGCAGCAACTACCTGGACCTCGGCCAGCTGGAGACGTACTGGGGCCCGGGGCGCTTCAATCACCACACCGCGCCGACCGCGATGGTCTTCGGTCTGCGCGAGGCGCTACGGGCGGTCGCCGTGGAGGGCCTCGAGCCGCGGTTTGCCCGTCACCGCCGGCACGGCGACGCGCTACGAGCCGGCATCGCGGCGCTGGGCCTCACCCTCTTCGGCAAGGAGCCGGCCGCGCGCCGTCTGCCGATGCTCACGCCCGTGCTCGTGCCCGACGGCGTCGACGACGTCCGGGTGCGAGGCGCGCTGCTCGACGACTTCGGCATCGAGATCGGAGCCGCCTTCGGCCCGCTCCAGGGAAAGATCTGGCGCATCGGCACCATGGGGTACTCCGCCCGCCGCCAGAACGTCCTGCTCCTGCTGAGCGCGCTGGAGCACGTCCTGCGACACGAAGGCTGGGCGACCGAGCCCGGGGCGGGCGTCGACGCCGCCCTCGCGCACTACGCCGCGACGGACCGATCTACGCGGGGGTGACGTGCTCTTTGACGAACCGCTGCAGGCGCGCCCGTGCCGATGCCGGCGAGATGTTCTCGAAGAAGATCGCGGCGTCGTACGCCGGTTCCGTGCGGCCGCGCATCGCGGCGCAGCGCACGACGACGCCGGTGATCGAGATCGGCGCCGCGGGCGCCGTGCCGTCCGGGAGCTCCAGGCTGATCTGCATCTGGCTCATGACCGGCAGCGCCGCCGGCGTGTGGAAGCGGATGCCGGAGTTCGACAGGTCCACGATCCGCGTCTCGACCGTCCTCCCGGCAAAGGTGAACCGGAGTGGGTGCTGCGCCGCAACCCGCGGCTCCTTGCGACGTTCGGTGGAGGTCATGCGCCTCTCGGGAGTCTAGCGATGCCGTGGGGGAGAGTCAAACCCCTCGCACACCGGGCACGCCGACGACCGGGGGGACGCGGCCGCTCCACGGCCGCGCCGCCTCGAACGCGGCGGCGGCCCGCAGCACGGCCGCCTCCCCCCGCCGCTTGCCGACGATCTGCAGCCCCACCGGCAACCCGGCGCGGGTGAAGCCGCACGGGATGGAGATCGCCGGCAGGCCGAGCACCGAGAACGCGTACGTCAGGTGCGAGCGCTGCATGGCCTTGCCGACCGGCTTGCCGTTGACCTCCAGGACGTGCGGGTGCTCGATCGGGAACGGCGGCACCGCCATCGTCGGCGTGAGCCAGAGATCGCGCGGCTCCAGGAACTCGCGCACGCGCTGCCACTGGCGCGTGCGCAGCAGCTCGCCCTCGGCAATCTCGCGCGACGAGAGCGCCAGGCCGGCCTCGGTGTTCTCCACCAGCCCGGCTTGCAGCTCGGCGCGATGCTCGGGCAGCTTGTCGGCGTGGCGGGCGACCATCAGCAGGCCACGCGTGAGACGCACGATCTCGGGGACGTCGCTCATGTCGGGACAGGCCGCCTCCGCGCGGGCACCGAGCGAACGGAACACGCTGACCGCGTGCTCGAAGACCGCCCGCACCTCGTCGTCGACGAGCACGAGGCCGTCGAGGTCGACCGTCCACGCGATCCGCCAGCCCTTCACGGACGGCGCCCGCACCGCCCCCAGGAACTGGCGCGGGTCGACCTCGTAGGACAGCGGCGCCCGATCGTCGGG
>JBGPZN010000099.1:0-9421 GCA_041493815.1 Methylomirabilia bacterium | reverse complement strand
GTAGAGCTCCTCGTCACGGGCGCGCTCGTAGAACCGCACGACGTTGTCACCGAAGCGGGCGCCCCCGCGGTCGAAGAGCTGGCGCCAGCCGGCGAAGGCGCTGAGCACGCAGGCGACGTGATCGGGCGTGCGGCCCATGAGCCCGTACGACGGTTCCGCCCACAGCCGATGCACGCGGCGGCGCGCGGCGAGATCCTCAGCCGAGCGGGGGATCAGCCACATGGCGCTGTGCCGGCGGCCGGTGGCCGGATCGACGAACGTCGTCGCCGCCTCGGCGTCGGCGCGCCCGGCCAGGTCCCAGGTGGCGGCGACGCGCCGGATCGGCTCGGCGAAGGCCGGATGCTTGGTCACGTCGTCGACGCGCTCGCCGTCGAGAAACACCGCGCGCCCGTCGCGCAGGCTCGCAAGATAGTGGTTGCCGTTGCGCATCGGGATCTCCTCGCGTGGTCACGTTGCCACACCCGCCGCGCCATGACAAACCGCCTACGTGCGCATCGACCGGAGTTTGATCCGGTCCGGCCTGCCGTACCGTCGATCGGCTGGATTAGAGCTGGCCGAGCAGGACGCGTGCTTCGACGAGATCCGCGGTGTCGAATCCTTCGCTGAACCAGTCGTAGACCTCGGCCAGCCGCTGCCGGCCCTCGGCGCTCTTGCCGTGCTGCCGCCACAACCGCGCCAGGCTCGTCGTGGCCCGCAGCTCCAGAGACCTGGCTCGCTGCCGCTGCGCGATCGCGATCGCCTCGAGGAAACACGCCTCGATCTCCTCCGGCTCGACCGTCGGGGGTGTGAGCTGCCCTTTGAGCCGATACAGCTCCGCCTGATGCATACACTCGCCCGATGCGTGGGTGATCTGGAGGGCCTCGGTCACGGCCCTGATGCCCTCGTCGAGCTGTCCGGCATCGCGATGGGCCTCGGCCCGCAGGGCGAGGAAATACGGCCGTCCCAGCTCCTGTCCGATGTCGCGCAGGCCCGCGAGGCCCTGCTGTAGCTGGGCAACTCCCTCTTCGCGCCCCTGCTTCGCCAGCGTCCAGCCGCGCAGGATCGTGCCCATCGCCGAAAACTGGGGAATGCCTTGCTGCTGCGTGTGCCTGATGAGCACGTCCGTCTGCTCCTCGGCCCGCTGCACCTCCCCACGGCACTGGTGAAGAAACGCGCTCCAGAACAGTGCGAAGGCCAGGCCGAAGGGATGGGCGAGATCCTGAGCGATGCGGACCGCCTGGTAGATCCGGTCCAGGGCCCGGTCTGGATGGCCGAGGTACCAGAGGGCCAGGCCCGCCCAGCACAGGCAGAGCACTTCCGGGTCGTCCCCGTACAGGAGGATCAGCGCTCGGTGCTGCCGCGGATCGTACAGGGCCAGCCCTTTGCTCGGCATGGCTCTGCGCTCGGACGAACTCCCCCTGGAAGAAGTGGTTCCCGCCCAGCATCATGTGCGCCACGAGCAAGAGGCTTGCGTCTTCCCGGCTCTGCGCGAGTCGGAGAAGCTGCTCCAATCGGTTCGTACGCTGCGCGGAGTTGCGTCCGTAGTAGAACCGGCTGCGACCGACCAGGACCGGGAACAGCTGCGGGGTTTCCCCGAGCTGCTGACAGAGCTCCCACGCCCGGTCGTACACACCTTTGACCTCCGGCGCGGTATAGCCTCGCGTCATCATCAGCGGCGCCCCCAGCATCACCTGCAACGTCAGCTCCTGCTGGGCGCGTTCCGGCGTGTCCGGCAGGAGCCCGACGATCTCGAGGGCTCTCGTCAGATAGCTGACGGCTTCGGGATTCGCCGAGCGCCGCAGGGCATTCTCCCCGGCCTGCTGCAGGTAACGAAGCGCGCGCGGGACATCTCGCCCCAGCTCGAAATGCACTGCCAGCTCGGCGGCGATCTCGCCGGTGCGGTGGCCGTAGCCGGCTTCCTTGCGCTCGCCGATGCGTCGGTGCCACTCCTGCAGCCGGCTGACGCTGACCCGCTCGTGCCACAGCTCCTGATACACGGCATGGAGAAACGCGTACCGCGCCGCCAGTGTACGGTCGGGCCACTCGCCGAGGCCGGCCGGGCGCAAGAACTGCTGCTGCTCGGCCAGCCGGGCGCACTCTTCCTCGACGGCGGCCACGTCGCTCTGCAGAGCGGCCGCAACCTCGGCGGCCGAGAATTCCAGCCCCGCCACGCTGGCCGCTTCCAGCATGCGCTGCGTCGTGGGCGGCAGGCGCTCGCGCTGGGTCGCCACCAGCTGCCGGATCCCTTCCGGGGTCGCGGGAACGGGAGCGTCCAGGTTGCCCGCGAAGGTCCACACTCCGCCGGATTCGAGCAGGACACCGCCCGCGATCATCTCGTGGACGATACTCACCAGAAAGAGCGGATTGCCCTCGCTGCGATGGTGGAGGACACGGGCCAGGCGCGGCGGCAGAAGGCTGCGCGGAAACCTCATCTCGAGATACGCCGCGACCGCGGTCTCGTCGAGCCAACGGCAGCACCAGCTCCTCGCAGCAATGGCGCATCTGAAGGTCCCGAGCCAGCCGCCGTAGTGACGCGCCATCTCGGCCGGCTTCACTAGTGCGATACGTGCCGATCACCATCAGGCGGGCCGGCTCCCGACGACGGGCCAGGGCCGACAGCAGGGTCAACGTCGAGGTGTCCGCCCAGTGAAGGTCCTCCAGGACCAGGATGAGCGGTCGCTCGGTGGTCACGATCTCGAGCGCCTGGGCCAGCTCGCGCAGCATGCGCTCCTGAAGCGCGCCCACGACGCGCGGCTGGAGCGCGATGAACTCGTCCTGACTCAGCAACCCCGAGAGCTGGATCAACCAGGTCGGAGCTTGCTGATACAGTGCCGCCTTCAAGGCGGCGCCCTCGGGCATTCGGCCCAGCCGGCCCAGGGCTTCCAGCACGGGGAGGTACGCTTCGCCCGCGCCGTAGTGCTCGACACACTGTCCCCGAGCGATCCACACGTCTGCACTGGACGAAGTCATCATCGAGAGGAAGCCGTCGACCAGCGCCGTCTTGCCGATCCCAGGCTCGCCGGTCACGAACACGACCTGGCGCTGACCGCTCCGCGCCTTGTCCAGCCAGTTGAGCAACAGCTGCGATTCCGTCTCCCGACCCACCAGGCGAGCTTCTGGTTCCGGGTTCCCCGCTTCGCGCGGCGCGCGCGCCCAGGCTGGCGACTCGGGACGAGCCACTGACGAGGCGGCGTGTACGCTTCACCGTCGAGGCGACCGACCACGTCGCGCCGCTGATCCCCGACTCGTTCTCCATCGCCATCCTCGACCGCTCCGGCTTCGGCCTGCCGACCGACTTCTTCGACGCGCTCGTTCAGGTGGATCTCGCCGCGACACCGACCAAGGCGAGCTTCCACAGCGACACGACCGCGGCACCGCCGAGCTGCCCCACCTGCGCGCCGATCGACCTCGGGGCGCCGACGGTCAAGCCGACCTTTGAGGCGTGTCCCGTCGACGTGACGCGCCGGGTGGCGGTGAGCCGAGGCCCGATCCACCACACCGGCACCCCGAACCGGTTCATCCAGCAGGTGCGGATCACAAACATCTCCCACGAAACGCTCGACCGGACCATCTCGCTGGCGCTCGACAGTCTCGCGCCGGGCGTCACGGCGCTGCACCCGGACGACGTCACCACCTGCGCCCAGCCCGCGGGAAGCCCCGTGTTCGACGTCGAGGTGCGTCACCTCCGACCCCGGCAGAGCGCCGTGGTCACGATCCTGTTCAGCACCGCGATCCAGCACCCGATCACCTACGCGCCGCGCGTGCTCGCCACCGACGACGAGCGACGTGGCGGTCAGGACGACCACGACAAGCCCAGGAGGGTCGATCCGTGATGTAGAGGGTTTCGCCGAGGTTGATCGGCGACACGTAGGCCGGGGGTCTACCGGCTACGCGAGCGCTCTCTCCTGTGCTCGGTGAGCAGCGCGCGGGTGAGAGACGTCCGCCCCTTCAGCATGCCGGCGGTCTGCCGGACCGGTCTCGGCATCGTCGGGACGAGCGCAAGGGCCGCGCGAGAGCGCCTCCGACCCGACGGTTCGTCTTAGTAACCATACTATACAAATAGTCTGTCCAGAAGTACACTACGGTGGCATGGTCCGGCGACCATTCTGGATCGGCCGTATCGAAGGCGCCTGGACGGAAGCGCCTATCGCCTGGCTGTCCGGCGTGCGGCGATCCGGCAAGACCACCCTGGCGTCGAGCCTGGGCGAAGAGCGCGTTCACTACGTGAACTGCGATCTGCCGGTCGCCGAGGAGATGGTGCGCGACCCCGCCCTCTTCTACCGCCACTGCCCCAAGCCGATCGTGGTCTTCGACGAGATCCATCAGCTCCGCGACCCCAGCCGGGTGCTGAAGGTCGGCGCCGATCTGTTTCCGCGGCTCAGGATCCTGGCCACCGGGTCCTCGACGCTCGCCGCCAGCAAGAAATTCCGCGACACGCTCACCGGACGGAAGCGACAAGTGCACCTGCTCCCGGTGCTGATGAGCGAGCTCGCCGCCTTCGGCGTGACGCTACCCCAGCGCCTGTTCCACGGAGGGCTGCCGCCGGCCTTGCTGGCCACGAGCAAGGCACCATCGCTCTACCGGGAGTGGATGGATTCGTTCTTCGCCCGCGACATCCAGCGCCTGTTCGCCTTCCGCGACATGAACCGCTTCAACGCGCTGTTCGAGTACGTCCTGCGTCAGAGCGGCGGTCAGCTCGAGGTGACCAAAGCGGCGGCGGCGCTGGGCATCACACGCCCGACCGTCGAGAGTCATCTCCGGGCGCTCGAGATCACCCACGCCATCACGCTGGTCCGGCCCTTCCACGGCGGCGGGCGGAAGGAGCTGGTGAAGATGCCCAAGGTGTACGGGTTCGACACGGGCTTCGTCAGCTTCGTGCGCGGCTGGGATCCGTTGCGCCCTGACGACTACGGCGTGTTGTGGGAACATCTGGTGCTGGAAGGTCTCCAGGCCCACGCTCCCGATGTCCGGGCGTGCTACTGGCGGGACAAGGCGGGCCACGAAGTGGACTTCGTCCTGCCCCGCGCGCACGGCGAGGTGGACGCCATCGAATGCAAGTGGGACCCGACCGCGTTCGACGCCTCCTCGCTCGAGGTCTTCCGCTCGCACTACCCGAAGGGCCGAAACTACCTGGTGACGCCCCACGAGGGGCCGGCCTACCTCAAACACGTGCGCAAGATCGAGATCACGGTTGGCTCCACGCCCGGCGCGTCATGACAATCGCCCCCGGCCGGTGATAAGTTCTCCGCCACTGCCGAGGAGGTCCGCCAGCGCCGTGAGCCGGCCGCCGCTGATCGTCGTCTTCGTCGCCGTCATGGTCATCGCGCTCGGTGAGCTGGGCGGCGCCGTGCTCTCGCAGCTCCGGCCGGCCGCCGCGCGGTGGGTGGCGGCGCGCGTCGTCGCCAATCCCGCGGCGCACGGGCTCTCGGGCTCGGCCGAGTACGACGAGGAGGTCCGCGACCGGACCGTCTTCGCCGTCGAGGCGGGGCTATCGTTCTTCCATACGCACGCCGAGGGGACGGGCCTCGTCCTGTTCTTCACCTCGACGCTCGTGGCCAGCGTGGTGCATGGCGTTCGCGCTCGGACTGCGCTCTATCTGCTCCTGACCGCCGGCGCGCTGTTCCCGCTCGGCTATCTCACCTACGCGCTCGCCGTGCTCCAGCTCGGGCGCGACGCCGGCGTCGAGCTCGCCGAGCGCTGGGTGCTGACGCCGCTCGGCGTCGCGGCCATCGTGGGGATTCTCGGCCTCGCCGCCGCCCTCGTTCGACGGCCCACTCCGGAGGAAGGGTGACGCCTCCGATCTCCGAGACGTGGCGCCTGCCGCCCCGCGCCGTCCTGCTGGCGGCCCTCCTCCTGCTCGTCACGGCCGAGGTGGGCGGCGCCTCGATGGCGCGCTTCAAGGTCGAGCTGGCGCGCTGGGCGCGGGGCGAGATGCAGCGGCACCCGGCGGTCCACGGCCTGGTCGGCGTGCGCGACGTGGACGAGCGCGTGCTCGACGAAGCCCTGTTCCGGTTCGAGACCGGGCTGCGGCTCTTTCACATGCACGCCGAGGGCATGGCGCTGGTGATCATCGCCACCACCACGATCGCCGCCACGCTGGCCGGCGGGGCCTCTCGGCGGGCGCTCGTCGTCCTGCTCGCGGTCGGCGGCGTCGGCTATCCGCTCGGCTACCTGCTCTGGAGCGCGCTCATCCCCACGCTCGGCGTGGAGCGAGGCAAGGCGATCGCCGAGTGGACGTTCTGGATCCCGTTCGGCGGCGCGACCATCGTCGCGCTGCTCTGGCTGGCGGCGCTGATCGCCGCGCGCGTGGTCCGCCGATGAGGCCGGCGTGCGCGGCGGCCCTCGCCCTGCTGCTAACGCTGCTGGCCGTCGGGCCGGCCGCCGCCCACCACACCGGGACCTACACGCCCAAGGACAACGCGATCACCACGAACTTCAAGCAGCTCAAGTTCTCGGTGCAGGCAGGCAAGTTCGACGTGGCCCGCCGGTTGTTCGACGAGGGGCCGCTGCGCCGCGAGATGCGCGCCCGCGCCGCCGCGCTGCCCGACGGGCTCGAGGCGCGCACGCGCGCGGCGTTCGACGCGGGCGCCGCCGCCGAGGTCGAGCGCGGCCTGATGGTCTTGTTCGCCGCGCTCGGCCGCGACCTGGCGGTGGAGGCCGACCGCCAGCTCACCGCGGGGGCCGCCCCCGCCCCGACCGGCGCCCGGTTTCTCGAGGCGATCTGGCGCTACTACAACCTCGTGGACTTCGCGGTCAGCCGCCGTGACGCGCGCGCGTCGGTGGCCATGCGCCTGGCCTACGACGACGCCGAGGCGCTCGTGCGTCCGGCCGCGGCGCCGGCCGCCGTCAGCTCGGCGCGTCTGCGCGAATCGTTCCGGCGCATCGCGGACATCCTGTCGGGAATCATCCACGCGCCGCCGGCGCCCGTGCGCTGAGGCCGGCGCGCGCGCACGCGGTCCACAGGCGGGCGGGCGTGAGCGGCAGCTCGGCCGGCTCCACGCCGAACGGAGCCAGCGCGTCGGCGACGGCGTTGGCGAGGACCGCCGCCGGCCCCAGCGTGCCGCCCTCGCCGACGCCGCGGACGCCGGCCAGGTTGGCCGCGGGCTCCTCGACGTGCTCGGTCTCGAGGGGCGGGATGACGGCGGCCGTCGGGATCGCGTACTCCATGAAGGTGCCGGTGAGGAGCTGGCCCGTCTCGTCGTACACCAGGTGCTCCGACAGCGCGCCCCCGATCCCCTGCGCGATCGCCCCGTGCACCTGCCCCTCGACGATCAGCGGGTTGATCATCCGGCCGGTATCCTCCACGCACACGTACCGCCGGATCGCGATCACGCCCGTCTCGGGCTCGACCTCGACGATCGCGGCTTGCGCGCCGGCCGCGAACGTCCCGCGGATCGGATCGTAGAACCGGGTGGCGTCGAGGCCGGGGTCGACGTCGGGCGGCAGCCGGTGGGTCTCCAGGTGCGCGATCCGCGCGATCTCCGCCATCGCGAGCGCGCGCCCGGGCGCGCCCCGCACGAACACCTGGCCGTCGGCGGCGTCGAGGTCCTCGACCGCCGCCTCCAGCACGTGCGCGGCGATCGCCAGCGCCTTGTCGCGCACGGCCCGGGCCGCGCGCATCGCCGCACCCCCGCCGATGACGGCCTGGCGCGAGGCGAAGGCGCCGAGGCCGAACGGCGTGACGTCGGTGTCGCCCAGCACGACCCGCACGGTGTCGAGCGGCACCGCCAGCTCGGCGGCGACGATCTGCGCCACTGTCGTCTCCAGCCCCTGCCCCTGCGAGGTGACACCGGCCAGCACGGTGACCGCGCCCGAGGGATCCAGGCGCACGGTGGCGCCCTCGTGGCCGGTCCGGAACGGCATGCGCGGTCCCGCCGACGCCGCCTGCCCCAGCCCGGTCAGCTCGTTGTAGACGGCGAAGCCGACGCCGACGTAGCGCCCGGCCGCGCGGAGCCGGGCCTGCTCCGCGCGGAAGGACCCGTAGTCGATCGCCTCGACGACCTTCTCGAAGCAGACGGGATAGCTCGGGCTGTCGTGCACGAGCCGCGTCGGCGAGGTGTACGGCAGATCCGCGGGACCGATGAGATTCGCTCGACGGATGTCGACCGGATCGAGGCCGAGTCGCCGGGCGCCGAGGTCGAGCAGGCGCTCCATCACAGAGGTCGTCGCCGGCCGCGCCACTCCGCGATAGGGGCCGGCCGGCGTCGTGTGCGTGGCCACGGCGGTGACCTGACAGCGATAGTGCTGGAGCTTGTAGGGCCCGGTCAGCAGGCCGCCGGCCATCAGCGCCTCGATGCCGGCCGTCCACGGGAAGACGGAATACGCCCCCGCATTGCACACGGCGCGGACGTCGAGGCCGAGCAGCCGGCCGCCGGCATCGAATCCCGCCCGGACCGTGTAGTGGTGATCGCGCGCGTGGGCCGAGGCCTGCATCGCCTCCCGCCGCTGCTCCACCCACTTGACCGGCCGCCCGAGCAGACGGGCCAGCACGCAGAGCGCGATGTCCTCGGGATAGAGGATCGCCTTCACGCCGAAGCCGCCGCCGACGTCGGGAGCGACGACCCGCACCATGTTCTCCGGCACGCCGAGGACCTCGGCCAGCAGGTGGCGGGCGAGGTGGGGGACCTGCGTGCCCGACCAGAGCGTGAGCCGGCCCTCGGGGTCGCTCCAGTCCGCGACGCCGCCGCGACCTTCCAGCGGCGCCGCACACTGGCGGTTCGTACGGAACGTCCGCTCGACGACGGCGGCGGCGCCGGCCAGCGCCGACTCCACGTCGCCGCTCTCGAAGCGACGGGAGAGGAAGACGTTGCCGCGCGCGGGCTCGTGGACGAGCGGCGCCCCCTCGCGCAGCGCCGCCAGCGCGTCCACGGCCGCCGGCAGCGGCTCGTACTCGACGCGCACCCGGGCGGCGGCGTCCTCGACGGCGTAGCGGTCGTCACCGACGACGGCCGCAACCGCCTCGCCGACGTGACGGACGACGGGCCAGGCCAGCACCGGTTGCTCGGTCTCGACGTAGCCGGGCAGGGCCGAGCGCGCTCGCACGCGGTAGCGCGCGACGCTCGCGTCCTGGCCGGTGACGACCGCAACGACGCCGGGCTGACCGGCGGCGGCGGCGATCGACCGGATGCGCGCGTGGGCGTGGGCGCTGCGCACGAAGGCCACGTGGAGCAGGCGCGCGGCGTCGACGTCGCTGACGTAGCGCCCGCGCCCCCTCAGCAGGCGGGGGTCTTCGCGCCGTCGCACCGCGGCCCCGAACGGCGACGCGGGCCGCTGTCCGTCGGTTCCCGCCATCAGACCATCGCGTAGCCGCCGTTCACCGAGACCACCTGGCCGGTGGTCCAGCTCGACAGCGGCGAGGCCAGCAGCAGCACCATCGGGACGACGTCGTCGGGACGGCCGAGCCGGAGCGGATACTGAGCCAGGATCCGCTTCATGCGCTCCT
>JBGPZN010000050.1:0-11923 GCA_041493815.1 Methylomirabilia bacterium | reverse complement strand
GCCGTGGCCGAGCTGGAACGCCGCACCGGCAAGCCCGTGGTCTCGTCCAACCAGGCCAGCATCTGGGCCGCCCTCCGCGCGCTGAAGCTGACGCCGAAGATCAGCGGCTACGGCCGACTGCTCGAGAGCCTGGCGGCGGCCTGAGCGGGTGACCGAGGAGCGCCACGGCTTCGCCGGGGCGTGACGAGCGTTGGGGGGGTTGGGGGCCATCTCGGGGCCCCCATGTCAATCAATCACGGCGACGACCTCGATCTCGACCATCAGATCGGGGTGGGCGAGCTTGCTCACCTCGATGGTGGTGCTGGTCGGCATGGCGCCGAAGTACTCCATGCGGACATCCGTATGCTTGAAGAACTCCTCGATGTTCGTCACGTAGGTGTTGGTCTTGACGATGTCGTCGAGCGTGGCCCCCGCCGCCGCCAGCGCCGCCTTGATGTTCTCGCCGGTCTGTCTGATTTGGGCGCGCATGTCGCCCTTGCCAACGACCTCGCCCTTGCCGTCCCGGGCGAGCTGGCCCGATACGAAGATCGTCTTCCTCGCCTCCACGACCACGACGTGGGAGTAGAGCACGTGCCCGCCGACCACGCGCCTGGACAGTGCGTCCGGCTGGATGTTCTGTCGCTTCATGTCGTCCTCCTCGATTCGCGTTCTCGAAGCGCGCGCCACACGCGCTCCGGGGTGAGCGGCAGCTCGCGGAAGCGGAGGCCCGTGAGGCAGGCCAGCGCGTTGCCGACGGCCGGGCTCACCGGCACCAGGCTCCCCTCGCCGGCGCCCTTGGCGCCGAACGGCCCGGGCCCGTCGGCGTTCTCGACGAACCCGCACGCCATCCGCGCGGGCATGTCGTCGGCGCGCGGGACGCGATAGTCGAGCAGGGTGCCGTTCATGAGCTGGCCGCCGTCGTACACCATCTCCTCGAACAGCGTGTGGCCGAGCCCCTGCGCCACCGCGCCCTCGTCCTGGGTCTCGCACGACAGCGGGTTGATGCAGCGCCCCACGTCGGCGATCGACACGTAGTCCTCGACCGTCACCACGCCCGTCTCGACGTCCAGCGTGACCTCGGCGGCGCCGACGGCCATCTCCCAGAACGGCGTGCTGCCGCCCAGCGGCGCGGCGCTCGGCCCCGGCGCCACGACGCCGCGCCCGATCAGCTCGCCCCCGGCCATGCCGAAGTGCGCGCGCAGCAACGCGCCGTACTCGAGCCGGCGCTCGCCCTGCACGACGGCGCCGTCGTCGACGCGGAGCGCGGTGTCGGGCGCGTCGAGCGTCCGGCCGGCGATCCTCACCAGCTGCTCGGCGACGTCGCCGGCGGCCTGCTGGACGGCGCGCCCGACCATCGTGGTCGAGCGGCTGGAGCTGGTGGTCTGATCGTACGGCGTGACGCTGGTGTCGGGCAGCAGCACGGTCACGCGCTCGAGGGGCACCGCCAGGACCTCGGCGGCGATCTGCGCCATCACCGTCCGCGCGCCCTGCCCGAGCTCCACGGTGCTGGCCAGCACGGTGACGCTGGCGTCGGCGTGCAGGCGCACGATCGCCTCCGAGACCGACGGCGCGATGCTGGCCTTGAGCATCATCGCCACACCGCGCCCCCGGTCGGCGGCCACCGCCTGGGTCCAGCCGATCGCCTCCGCCGCCCGCGACAGGCTCTCCTCGAACTTGCCGTCGATCGGCGTGTCGCCGGGCGCGAACTCCTCGCCGTGCGCCAGCAAGTTCTGGCGGCGCAGCTCCACCGGATCGCGGTCGAGCCGCCGCGCGGCCTCGTCCATCAGCGACTCCACCGCCCACGCCAGCTGCGGCACGCCGAATCCCCGGAACGCCCCGCCCGGCGTCGTGTTCGTGTAGACAGCGGTGCTGCCGAGACGCACGTGGGCGACGCGATAGGGGCCGGTGGCGGTGTACGTCCCCTTCTGGATGATCCGGGGGCCGATGTCCGCGTAGGCGCCGACGTCGAAGTCGGCGTGGCAGTCCACGGCCACCAGCGTGCCGTCCCCGCGGAAACCCAGGCGCACCGACGATCGCGCGTCGCAGCGGCGCACGGTGCGGAACGCATCCTCGGCCGAGATCGCCAGTCGCACCGGCCGGCGGATCGCGCGGGCAAGGACGGCGGTGATGGGTTCCAGCTTCGCGTACGTCTTGCTGCCGAAGCCGCCGCCGACCAGGGGCACGATGATGCGGATCCGCCCGAGCGGCGCGCCGAACATCTTGGCCAGCTCGACGCGCACCGAGAACGGGTTCTGGGTCGAGGCCCACACCGTGAGGCTGTCGCCGTCGTCCCAGGCGGCAACCGCCGCGTGCGGCTCCATCGCGACGTGCTGCACGCGGGGGAACGTGAAGACGTCCTCGACGACCACGTCGGCCCCGGCCAGCGCCCGCTCGACGTCACCGCGCGCGTAGCCGAACCGGTGGCAGACGTTCGTGCCGGGCGTCGGGCGCAGGCTCGACAGGTCGGCGAAGTGTCCGGACAGCGGTGCTGCGGTGTGCACGAGCGGCGCTCCCGGCGCCAGCGCTCCGGCGAGCGTGGTCACCGCCGGCAGCTCCTCCCACTCGATCTCCACCAGCTCGAGCGCGCGGGCGGCGGTCGCCGCGTCCACCGCCGCCGCGGCCACCACCGGCTCGCCCTCGTGGCGGGCGACGTCGATGGCGAGCACGGGCCGGTCGCGGAACGCGGGCCCGTAGTACGGATCGCACCACGTCAGGTCGGCACCCGTGAGCACGGTGAAGACGCCCGGCACCGCCCGGGCGCGGCTGGTGTCGATCCGCACGATGCGCGCGTGGGCGTACGGCGAGCGCAGCAGCTGGGCGTGCGCCATGCCCGGCAGCTCGAGGTCCGTCACATAGCGCGCGCGGCCGGTGACCTTGTCGAGCGCGTCGCTACGCCGCACCGAGCGGCCCACCACGCGCAGCGCGCCGGGGGCGCTGGTCGGACGTGCGGTGGGCGCGCTCGGCGCCCCGGCGCCGGCCGCGATCGCCTCGACGATCGTGCGGTAGCCGGTGCAGCGGCACAGGCTGCCGCGCAGGTAGTGGAGGATCGCCTCGCGCGTGGGCGCCGGCTGCTCGGCGGCCAGCGCGTGCGCGGTCATGAGCATGCCGGCCGTGCAGAAGCCGCACTGCACCGCCCCGCGCTCGGCGAAGGCCTGCTGCATCGGGTCGAGCCGTCCGTCCTGCTCCAGCCCCTCGACGGTCGACACCTCGCGCCCGTCGGCCTCGACGGCCAGGTAGGTGCACGCGCTGACGGCGGCGCCGTCCACCAGAACGGTGCAGGCGCCGCACACCTGGCTGTCGCACGAGCGCTTGGCCCCCTTGAGCCCGAGCCGGTCGCGCACCACGTCGAGCAGCAGGGCCTCGGCCGGCAGCGTCAGCGCCACCGCCTGGCCGTTCACGCGGAGGCGGACGTCAAACGACGATGGCATGGGGATAGCGCGCGCCGAACGCGCGCCCCTCGGCGCGGGCCGCGGCGGTGACCAGGGCCCGGCGCACGAACACGCGCGTGAGCTCGCGCTTGTAGTCGCTTCCGCCGTGCAGGTCGCTCACGGGGTCCACCGCGTCCGCCGCGAGCGCGCCGACGGCGGCGGCGAGCCCGCCGAGCGCGCCGAGCGGCTGGCCGGCGAGCGCGCGCTCGGCGGCGGCGAGGCGGTGCGGACGTGGGCTCACGCAGCCGACGGCCAGCCGCGCGGCGGTGACGCGATCGCCGTCACCGAGGGTCAACGCCAGGGCGAGGCCGAGCGTCGGCCGCTCGTGCAGACCGAACTTCACGTAGACGCCGACGGTGCGCGGCGGCCACGGATTCAGCCGCACCCCGGCTAGCACCTCGTCGGGCTGGCGCGCGGTCTCGTAGGGCCCGCGCACGAAGTCGGCCAGCGCCAGCTCGCGCGCGCCCGACGCGGAGGCGAGGCGCACGGTGGCGTCGAAGACGAGGAACAGTGTGGCGAGGTCGCTGTGGGGATCGGCGAAGGCGAGGTTGCCGCCGACCGTCCCCACGTTGCGCACGCGCACGTTGGCGACGTGGGCGGCGACGCCGGCCACCAGCGGCCACCGCGCGCGGACGCCCGGGGAGCGCTCCAGTGTCCGGTGGGTCACCGTCGCGCCGATGGCCAGCCCGCCGTCGGCCTCCGCGAGCCCGCCGAGGTCGGGGATGCGCTTGACGTCGACCACGTCGGCCGGGCGCACGAGGCCCGCCTTCATCAGGAGCAGCAGCTCGGTGCCGCCGGCGTAGAGCGTGGCGTCGGGGCGGTCACCGAGCAGCGCCGCGGCCTCGGCGACCGTCGATGGCCGGTGCAGCTCGAACGAGTGCAGCACGCCTCAGCCCCCGACGGCGTCGCGCAGGCGCGCGGTGAACTCGTCGACCAGCTCCTCGGCGCGGCGCTGGATGACGCTGGCGCCGAGCGCGCCCAGTTTGCCGAGCACGCGCCCCTCGGCCTCCACCGTCAGCCGGCTGCCGCTCTCCGCCGCCTCGACGGCGAGCCGGACGGACATCTGCACTTCGGCGGCCACCCCACCGTCGCGCCCGCGGGCCGCGAGCGTCAGCCGGCCGGGCGCCTCCTCGGTCACGCGGATGTCGAGCGGGACGGACAAGACGATCGGGCCCATGCGCTGGCTCATGCGCGCCTGGTAGCGCCGGCGCGGCTCCACCTCGCGCGCGTCCACGCAGCCGGGCACGCAGGCCATCATGCGTGGCACGTCCCACAGCGCCTGCCACACGCGCTCGGCGGGCACGGCCAGCGCCACCTCACGCGCGACGCGCATGGCTCACGGGCGCCACGATCTGCTCGGCGATCATCTGCAGATGGTCGATCCGCGCGCGGACGTCCGGCGGCAGGCTGTAGATGGTGAAGCCGATGCGCTCGACGCCCAGGGTGCGCGCCCGCTCGATCGTCTCCACGCAATCACGGGGCGAGCCGTGGATCGTCCAGTCGTCGAGGCTCGTCTCGAAGCCGAGCTGCAAGCGCCCCATCGTGGGCTCCTGCATGCGCCACGTGCGGTACATCGTGAACGTCTTTTCGAGATAGCCGCGCGCCGCGGCGGCCGCGGCGTCCCTGGTGGCGCCGACGATGAGGCTGCGCGAGGCGCCCACGTAGCCGGCGGTGGCAGCGCCGGCCGCCGCGCGCTCCTCGCGGAACATCGCGCCGAAGCGCGCGACGTCCGACCAGCCGAGCTGCGGGCCGAAGAACACGCCGTCGGTGAGCCGCGCGGCCCGTCGCGTCGCGCCCTCGCTCTGCGCGCCCATCTCCAGCGGCGGGTACGGCTTCTGATGGGGGACGAAGCCCAGGCGCCCGCCCTCGACGCGGGTGTAGCGGCCCTTGAAGGTGACCTCCTCGCCGCGCCACAGGCGCTTCATGAGGTCGAGCGATTCCTCCAGCTTGGGGACCCGATCGGCGCGCGTGAGGCCGGCGACGCCCAGCTCGAGCTCGCGGTAGCCGATGGCCACGCCGACGTCGAGCCGGCCGTGGCTGATGTGGTCCAGCGTGGCCACGTTCTCGGCGACCTCCACCGGGTTCAGGATCGGCAGGAGTAGCACCGAGGTCTTGAGCCGCATCCGGCCCGTCTCCGGCGCCAGGCGCGCGAGCATCGGCATCGGCTGCGGCCACACGGTCGGGTGCGAGAGCCAGTGCTGGCCGATCGAGACCCACTCGAATCCCATCCGCGCGGCGGCCGCCACGACCTCGATGGCCTCGTCGATGATGCGGGTCGGCGAGCGGTCGGTCGGACTCCAGAACGGCGTGAGATGGAACCCGATCTTCATGACGGCTCGCGTATACTGCCACAACCACGACGAGCCCGCAGGTCAAGGACGGCCCATGAGCAGAGCCGGCACGGTCACGGTCATCCGCGGCGGACGCCTCCTCGACCTCCGCGCCCATCGCGCCGATCCCGCCGACGTCCTCGTCACCGGCGACACCATCACCGAGGTCGGCGCGCCCGGCCTCGCGGCGCCCGCGGGCGCCACGGCGGTCGACGCCCGCGGCCTGCTGCTGCACCCCGGGCTCATCAACGCCCACATGCACGCGCACGGCAACCTGGCCAAGGGCATGGGCGATCGCTGGACGCTCGAGCTCTTGCTCACCGCCGGCGCCTGGATCAGCGGCGGCCGCACGCACGAGGACCGCTACCTGAGCGCCAAGCTCGGCGCCGTCGAGATGGTGCTCAAGGGCTGCACGGCGGCGTACGACCTGCCGCTGGAGTTTCCCTCGCCCACGCCCGAGGGAACCGAGGCCGTCGGGCGAGCGTATGCGGAGGTCGGAATGCGCGCCGTCGTGGCGCCGATGGTCGCCGACCGCACGCTGTACGAGGCGATCCCCGGTCTCCTGGAGGTGCTGACGCCGGCGCTACGCGACGACGTCGCCGCCCAGCGGCCGGCGCCGTGGTCGACGAGCATCGCAAACCTTCGCGCGACGCTGCGCGGCTGGACCCGCGACCGCGACCACGTGCGCCTGGCCATCGCGCCGACCATCCCCCATCACTGCTCGGACGAGTTCATCCGCGCCTGCGCCGACCTCGCCAAGGAGCACGGCGTCGCGCTGCACAGCCACGTGGCGGAGTCCAAGGTGCAGGCCGTCGTCGGGCTGCAGCGCTACGGCAAGACCCTGACCGCACACCTCGACGACCTCGGCGCGCTCGGCCCGCACTTCACGGTGGCGCACGGCGTGTGGCTCGACGGCGACGACATGAAACGGCTCGGCGATCACGGCAGCTCCATCGCCCACAATCCCGGCAGCAACCTGCGCCTGGGCAACGGGCTGGCCGACATGCGCGCGATGCTCGAGCGCCGCGTGAACGTGGGGATCGGCACCGACGGCGCCAACTGCTCCGACAACCTGAACATGTACGAGGCCATGCGGCTGGCCTCGCTCGTGTCCAAGGGGCGCGGCCCCGACGTCGAGCGGTGGGTCACGACCGAAGAGGTTGCCGTGGCGGCGACCGAGGGCAGTGCACGAGCGCTCGGCTTCGAGGGACGGCTCGGCCGGCTCGCGCCGGGGTACAAGGCCGATATCGTGTTCCTCGACCTCGGCCACCCGAACTGGATCCCGCTCAACGATCCCACCAACCAGCTCGTCCACACCGAGGACGGCGGCGCCGTGACCCACGTGATGATCGGCGGCCGGCTGGTCGTCGAGCACCGGCGCCTGACCACGGTGGACGTGGCCGCGCTGGCGCGCGACGTCGAGGCCGCGCGGCGGCGGCTGGCCGAGGTCACCGCGCCGGGCAAGGCGCTCTACGAGCGGCTGGCGCCGATCGTCGGACGGTTCTGTCCCGGACTCGCCCACGTGCCGTACCATGTCAGCCGATACGTCGGCGGAAGCTGAAACCGCAACAGATCTCAACGCGGAGGAGCGTGCCATGAAAGACGGCCTGCGGTTCGTCGACTCGGACATGCACATCATGGAGCCGCCCGACCTCTTCGAGCGGTACCTGGACCCGAAGTTCAAGCACCGTGTGCTCGGTCCGATCGGCGCCGACGGGCGGCCGAAGCGCGCCACCTCCGCCCAGACGATCATCGACGGCGTGCCCGCGACCGGCGACGCCGACATGCAACAGTTCCGCAAGCGCTCCCGCGCCGGCGCCACGCAGAGCACCCAGCCGCTGTCCGGCTCCCGGCTCGCGGATACCGGCCGGCTGGACTTCGCGATCCAGCGCGGGTACGACGCCGAGGCCCAGGTCATGGGCATGGCGATGGAGGGCGTCGACATCGCCGTCCTCTATCCCACCAACGGACTGTCGCTCCTCGCGCGTAACGATCTCGATCCCGAGCTGTCGCTGGGGGTGTGCCAGGCCTACAACAACTGGATCCACGACTTCTGCGCGTACAGTCCCGACCGCCTGAAGTGGGTCGCGATGCTGCCGTCGCACGACGTCCACCTGGCCTGCCGCGAGCTGGTGCGGTGCGTGCGCGAGCTGGGCGCCGTCGGGTCGTTCATCCGCCCCAATCTCGTCAACGGCCACTACTGGCACTCGAACTACTGGGACCCGCTCTACACCGTCCACGAGGATCTGAACGTGACGTGGGGATTCCACGAGGGGACGGGCGCGCACTACTCGTACCACAACGTCCTCTACGGCGAGAACCGCTTCTACCGCCACGTCGCCAGCCACTGGATCGAGATGCAGCAGGCGCTGATCGCCATGATCATCGGCGGCGTCTTCGAGTTCCATCCCCGGCTGCGCGTCGGCTTCCTGGAGGCGCAGAACTCGTGGGTGCCGGGCCTGCTGTCGCGCATCGAGTGGGACTATCCGCAGTACCGCGACAGCCACGCGCCCTACCTGGCGCTGATGCCGCGCGAGTACTTCCGGCGCAACTGCTGGGCCGCCGTCGAGGGCAGCGAGCCGGAGATCGAGGCGACGGCGGGGCTCATCGGCGCCGATCGCATGTGCATCTCGACCGACTACCCGCACTTCGATTCCAACTTCCCGCACGTGGCCGAGAACCTCATGAAGAACGTCCCGCGGGCGATCGCCGCGCAGATCTTCATGGGCGGCGCCCACCTCTACGGCTTCACCGAGGCGGACTTCAAGAAGGCGGACGCCGCGGCCGCGACCGAACGGACGTGACGCTCAGGACGTAGCGGTCAGGGCTTGGCGGGCGGAGTCATGGCGCCGGCCAGCTCGGCCACCGTGCCCAGCGTCATCTGGACGGCGTTGAACCCGAGACGGAAGTCGGCCTCGGAGAAGGCCGTGTAGAGATCGCTCGGCTGGTGCCAGTGCGGATTCGAGCCGTTGCCGATCTCGGCGACGCGCTGGTTGTCGCGCACGCTGACGGTCGCGGTGTAGTTCATGTTCGAGCCGATCTGGGCCCGGTAGTCGGTCGAGTAGGTCTGGTTCCCCGTGCGGAGCGCGGTGGCCAGCTGGAGCGACCGCGTGGCGTTGGTCGAGGACGCTTGATACTCGATGTCGAGGTCGGCGCCGGGAATCTGGTCCGGCTGGGGCGGCAAGCCGTGATCGAACAGGATCTGGTCGTGCTGGATCATCCCGAGCCAGCGGGGCTCCGGATAGATGCCGGATCCCGGCGGCGTCTCGATGCCCTGCAGGCTCCGGCGCTGATTCACGTAGGCCGTGCTCCCGTTGAGCCCGGTCTCCTCGTTGTTCCAGAAGATGAAGCGGACCGACACCGCCGTCTGCAGGCCCGCCAGCGCCCGGGCCGATTCCAGGACCAACGAGCAGCCCGAGGCATCGTCATTGGCGGCGCCGCCGCCGCCCCGGCCATCCATGTGGGCGGAGACGATGTACATCTGATCGGGAAAGAGGGTTCCGACCTTGGTGACGTAGATGCTGTCGCGCGGCTGGCCGTTGTAGGTGAACCGGTTGCGCTGGACCGTGTAGCCGGCCGCCCGCAGCTGGCTCTCGAGCCAGAGGCCGGCGGCGACGTTGCTGGGAGAGCCCTGGGTGCGGTCGCCGAAATCGGCGAGGACCCGGATGTTGTCCTTGAACCTTTCGACGTCGAGCGTGGCGATCGCCGCCCGGGCGCCCGAGCCGGCTTCCGTCAACAGGACGTCGTCGATCAGCACCGTGGTGGACTCGCCCACCTCCGTCTTCTTGCTATTGTAGCCGCCGATGACCAGGGTGTGCGTTCCCGCGCTCAGCGTGCCGAGATTGACCGAGTGGAGCTGCCAGCCGGTGCTGAGGGCGGCGCCCGTGTTGCCGTCGCCGACGATCTGGGCGAGGTAGTCACTCGGTGACGCACCCTTGAGCACGCCATCGACGCTGACGAGCAGCTCGCTCTTCTCGTCGGTCTCGTAGTAGGGGGACTGGGTCAGGTTGCCGCGAACGTAGAGCGTGAGCCTGGTCGGGGCCGGCAGGTTGAACGTCGTCTGCCATCCGCCCGACATCCCGGCGATCGTGTTGCTGTCGATCCCGCCCAGGGTGACGGCCAGCCCTCCTCCACGGTAGCCGCCGGCGCCCACCCAGGCGCCGCTCGCATAGGCCGCCTGCCCGGTGCCGCGGAAGGGGTTGTCGACGTAGTCGAAGCCATCCGGCCCGAAGTCGAAGTGCGACTCCAGGATCACGCCCGAGATCTGGAAGGCGCGGGCCACCGCCGGGGCGGGGTCGAAGTCGCCAGTGCCCTCCTGGGAGGCGGTGATGGTGCAGAGGCCGGCCGCGGTCACGCTGACGGTGGCCGCCGTCACCGAACAGGCGCCGGCCGCGTTGAAGGCGACCGGCAGCGCGGAAGACGCGACGGCCGACACCGCGAACGGCGGGTCACCCAGCCGGCGGCTGGGGAGCGAGTCGAACGTGATGGTCTGGCCGGCCCGGGCGATGGTGAACGCGCGGGTGACGTCGGGAGCCGCGAGGTAGTTGGCATCCCCGGGTTGTGAAGCCGTCACGTTGCAACCCCCGGGGCGGTGATGGTGAGTCTGTCGCCATCGAGCGAGCAGCCGCCGGTCACGCCGAAGCTCACCGAGAGTCCGGACGATGCCGACGCCGTGAGGGTGAACGGAGGATCGCCGAACGTGCGGCCGGGCAGCGCCGCGAAGGCGATGGTCTGGCCGGCGGGGACGACGGTGAACGCGCGCGCGACGTCGGGAGCCGGCTCGTAGTCGGCGTTGCCGCCCTGGAAGGCGGTGACGGTGCAGCCGCCGCCGGCCAGCGTCACGATCCCATCCGCGATCGTGCAACTCCCGCTGGCGGCGAAGCTGACCGGCAGTCCGGAGGACGCGGTCGCGGTCACCGGGAACGGCGGGTCGCCGAAGGTCCGGTCGGCCAGCGGCGCGAAGGCGATGGTCTGGCTGCCGCGAGCGACGGCGGAGCCGCGCGAGACGTCGGGAGCGGCCTCGTAATCGGCGTTGCCGCTCTGGGAGGCGATGATGGTGCAGACGCCCGCTCCCGCGATCGTCACGAGGTTGCCGGCGACGGAGCAGGCGCCGGCGGCCGAGAAGATCACCGGCAGTCCGGAGGAGGCCGTGGCCGAGACCGTGAACGGCGGATCGCCGAAGGTCGGGCTCGGCAACGGGTCGAAGGCACTGGCCTGCGTGGCGCGCAGGATCGTGAACGCTTGCGAGACATCGGGCGCGGGCAGATACGTCGCGTCCCCGGCCTGCGACGCCGTGACGGTGCAGGCGCCGGCGCCGAGGAGGCTCACGCGGCCGTCGGCGACCGAGCAGGCGCCGCTGGTGGCAAACGTCACGGCGAGCCCCGAGGACGCCGTCGCCGTCACGACGAAGGGCGGGGCCCCGAACGTCGCGCTGGCCAGCTCCGAGAAGACGATGCTCTGGGGCGGGCGCCGTGGGGTGGCCAGAACGACGTGGCTCGACGGCGCGCCGCTGCCGCCGACTTGCAGGAGCAAGGCGATCTGGCCGGCGTCGTTGACGGAGCGCTGCCCGATCCGGACGTCGTCAACGGTGCGCCCGAAGACGACGTCGCCAGTGCGGACGACCTTGTGGCTCGACGGGTCGTTGCCCGTGAACAGCCCGGCCTCGGCCGACGAGCCCGCCGGCGCCGTGACGAACACCGGTTGCCCGCGGTTGTTCAGGCTGTAGCCCGAGGCCAGCCGGCCGAAGATCGGGTCCTCGCTGCCCGAGAGCAGAACGCTCACGACGCCGCCCCGAGTCGTGAAGAGCGGCGGCCCGCCACAATCGCCCAGCACGAGGCCGTCATTGTTGATGACGGGGCCTCGGCTCGAAGGTCCCAGGCACGCGTCGGCGGTCCTCTCCTCCGTCAGCGCCCCACCCGAGCCGGAGTACACGTGAACGCCACCCGGCGCGGCACCCTCGGCCGTGAAGGCGACCACCCCGGCGTCGTTGATGGTGGGGCTGCTGAAGCTGACGAGCGCCGGCGAGCTGCGCGCGATCTCGACCACGCCCCCGTCGTCGAACCGCACGAGGGAGGCCGTGGCATCCGGGTTCGTCGCCAGCGCCACCACCTGGCCCGCAGCGTTCATCGAGATCGTCGCCGCGAACTCGAGATAGGACGTCGACCCACGCTGATCGGCCCGGGCGAG
>JBGPZN010000163.1:0-7358 GCA_041493815.1 Methylomirabilia bacterium | reverse complement strand
CCTCGTCGCCCGCGTGCGGAGCGCCCGATGAACTCGTTCCGGCTCGGCGACGTCAGCATCACGCGAGTGGTGGAGATCGGGCGCTCCTTCTATCCCACCGCCGACATGCTGCCGGAGTCCACGGCCGCGGGGATCGCCCGCCATCACGACTGGCTCAAGCCCGACTTCTTCGACGAGGCCACCGGCGATCTCGGCTCGCGCATCCAGACGTGGGTGGTGCGGATGCCGGGACGCACGATCCTCATCGACACCGGCGTGGGCAACGGCAAGGAGCGCCACGAGTCGCCGCTCTGGCACCACCGGCAGGGCACCTGGCTCGACGATCTCGCGGCGGCGGGCGTCGCGCCCGAGCAGGTCGACACGGTCGTGTGCACGCACCTGCACGTGGACCACGTCGGCTGGAACACGCGCCTCGAGGGCCGGCGCTGGGTGCCGACGTTCCCCGACGCCCGTTACGTGATCCACGGCGAGGAGTGGCAGTTCTGGAAGTGGGAGAGCGAGCAGGGGCGGGAGCCGTCGGGCTGCGTCGCCGACAGCGTGCTGCCGGTGGTCGAGGCGGGCCGGGCCGCGCTCGTCGACGAGGACTACGAGATCGCTCCGGGGCTGCGCTTCGAGCCCGCGCCGGGCCACACTCCCGGCCACGTCGCCGTGCGCCTCACGACCCGGGAGGGCCAGGCCGTCTTCGCCGGCGACCTCATGCATCGCACGGTGCAGGTCGCCGAGCCGCAGTGGAACAGCCGCTTCTGCCACGACGGCGACCGGGCGCGCAAGACCCGGCAGGACTTCGTCGAGCGCCACGCCGACAGCGGCGTGCTGATCATCCCCGCCCACTTCCCGCGTCCGGGCTACGTGGTCCGGGACAACGGCGGCTTCCGCTTCCGGGCGGCCTAGCCAGCGAGCGGCGGCTGGCGGTTGATCCAGGGTCGCGTGGCCTCGAGCTGGGCGGCGAGACGGAACAGCGTGGCCTCGTCGCCGTAGCGCGCGACGCACTGGACTGCCACCGGGAGTCCCTGGGGGCTCGTGCCGAGCGGCAGCATCGTCGCGGGCTGGCCGGTCAGGTTGAACCACACGGTGAACGGCGAGAACGTAAACACGCGCCGCCAGTACTCATCCACGTCGTCGAGCATCATGTCGATCCAGCCGAGCTTCGGCGGCACCGTGGCCAGCCCGGGCGTGAGCAGGACGTCCCAGCTGGCGTGGAAGGCGGCCATCTGGCGGCCCAACCGGTGGGCGGTCTGGGTCGCGCGAACGTAGTCCGCGGCCGACACGTGCTCGCCCTTCTGGCCGGTCGCATAGGTGACCTTCTCGACCTCGCCCGAGCGTGGCGGGCGCCCGGCGGTCGGGTGGCTGTTGAGGTTGACCACGGTGTTGGCGGCGACCAGCGTCAGGAACGTCGGGACGACGGCGGCGCCGTCGAGGACCGGGTTGGCCTCCTCGACGTGGTGCCCGAGGTCCGCGCAGAGGCGCACGGTCTCGCGCAGCACGCGCAGGGGCTCGGCTTCGACCGGCGCGCCATTGGGTGCGGCCGCCGTCCACGCGATGCGCAGCCGGCCGGGCGCGGCTCCGACCTCGTGCAGGAACGGCCGCGCCGGCGGCGGGGCCGCGTAGGGGTCGCCGGGGCCGGCGCCGGCCGTGGCGTCGAGGAGCGCGGCACTGTCGCGCACGCTGAGCGAGACGGCGTGCTCGGCCGAGCAGCCGCCCAGCCCCTCGCCCGCGTAGGGCGCCATCGTGTTCCGCCCGCGCGTGGGCTTGAGCCCCACCAGCCCGCAGCACGCCGCCGGCGCCCGGATCGAGCCGAAGCCGTCGGTGGCGTGGGCGATGGGCAGCATGCGGGCGCCGACCGCCGCCGCCGCGCCACCGCTGGAGCCACCCGAGATGCGCGTGACGTCCCAGGGATTGCGTGTGGAGCCGTGCAATTGCGGCTCACAGGTGAGACTCAGCCCGAGCTCGCACGTGTTGGTGCGGCCGAAGATCACCAGGCCCGCGCGCCGCAGGCGAACGACGTGCTCGCTGTCGGCCGCCGGCGGTGGGGCGTCGGCGAAGAAGCGTGAGCTGCGCGTCATGCGCACGCCGGCGATCGAGGCCACCAGGTCTTTCATGAGAAAGGGCACGCCGGTGAACGGGCCCGGGGGTAGACCGTCGGCGATCGCCGTGCGCGCGAGATCGTAGAGCGGCATCGTCACCGCGTTCACCGCGCCGTTGCGCGCCTCTACGCGCGCGATGGCCGCCTCCAGCAGCTCGGCCGGCGAGACCTTCTTCTGGCGCACGAGGTCGGCCAGTCCCAGTGCGTCGTAGGCTTCGTAGTCGGCGAATCCCTTCATGAGGCTTGCTCCAGGGTGAGGTAGGCGGGTACGGCCAGCGCGGCGAAGAGCAAGCCGAGGCCGGCGTCGCTCGCGTCGTACCAACCTTCCTCGTGTAACAGGTTGATCGTGCCGAGCGACCGGCCGTCCCAGACGACCGGCACGTTGAGCACCGAGCCGCAGCCGAGCGAGGCGATGAGCGCGTGGTCGAAGAAGACCGCCCGCACGTCGGCAAACGTCCGTCCGAGGTAGGGCTGCTGGCGCCTCAGCACCTGCTCCGTCCACGGTGTGGGGTTGAGCGGCTTGCGGCCCCCGACGGGATACTGGGCCGGGTGCGTGGTGTAGACGCGCTCGGAGTCGCCCGAAGTATCGTCGTAGCGCATCAGCGTGAACAGGCGATGGCCGAGGATCGCGCCCAGGGCCGCGTCGAGGGCGCCGAAGAGCGCGCCGGGCTGTCCGCGCACGGTGGCCACGGCGGCGACGGTGGCCAGGTGCGGGCGGGGATCGACGCTCGGCGCCCGGCTCATCGGGTTGCCTCGAGGATGCCGTAGAAGCTTCGGTGCAGGCCGCGGACGTCGAGCAGGGGCACGGTGCGGGAGACGCTATCATAGGTCGCCATGCAGACGCGCGTCCGGCTGGCGGTGAACGGGCAGGCCGTCGACCGCGTCGTCGACGTGCGCCGCTCGCTCACCGTGGTCGCCCAGATCGTCGCCGACGAGCTGGGCCTGAGCCCGGAGCACGTGTCGGTCGCTCGGGGATTCGACTCGTCGACGACGCCGTGGCTCTATCTGTCCGGCAACTATTCGAACAAGTTCGCGGTGACCGACACCGGCGCCATCGTCGGCGCGGCCCGGCGGGTGCGGGACAAGCTGCTGCGGCTGGCCGCGTTCCGGCTGGAGATTGCGGCGGCCGATCTCGAGCTCACCGACGGCGTGGTCCGCGTCCGCGGGGCGGCCGATCGCAGCGTGACGTTTCGCGAGCTGGCGCGCACGGCCTACGCCGACGTGCTCGGGCTACCGCCGGGCGAGGAGCCGGGGCTGGAGGCGCGCCACGCCTATCAGAATCCGCTGGCCACGCCGATCGATGCCGAGCGTCGCGTCCCGTCGCAGCTCGTCTTCGCCAACGCCGCGCACTGCTGCCTGGTGGAGATCGATCCGGCCACCGGCGGCGTGCGAATCTTGAAGTATGTGGTCGTGCACGACTGCGGCCGCGAGCTCAATCCCTTGATCGTGGAGGGCATGGTGCACGGCTCGACCGCGCACGGATCGGGGCCGCGCTGCTGGAGGAGTTTCGCTACGACGCCGGCGGCCAGCTGCTGACGTCCACCTTCATGGACTATCTCAAGCCGACGGCGCTCGACGTCCCCGACATCGAGGTCGGACGGCTCGAGCACCCCTCGCCGTTCACGCCGCTCGGCGCCAAGGGGGTGGGCGAGGGTGGCGCGATCCCGGGTCCGGCCGCGGTGGCCAACGCGGTCGACGACGCGCTGGCCCCCTACGGTGTCGTGGTGCGCGCGCTGCCGATCACGCCCGAGATCGTGTGGCGCTGGCTCGAGGGCCGCGAACGCTAGCGCCCCTTCCAGTCGGCCTTGCGCTTTTCCAGGAAAGCGCGGACGCCCTCCTGGAAATCCTCGGAGAGATAGCAGGAGAGGATCAGGTCCTCGAGATCCTTGGGGGCGACGCCGGCGATGTAGCGGCGCGTCGCTTCCTTCACCGCGGCCAGCGTCAGCGGCGCGTGCTCGGCCACGCGGGCGGCCAGCTCGCGGACACGAGCCTCCAGGTCGGCGAGCGGATGCACCTGATCTACCAGCCCCATCGTCTGGGCCTCGCCGGCGGTGATGAGCCGGGCGGTGATGACCATCTCGCGGGCGCGGATCGGGCCCACGGTCGCCACCAGCAGCGCCAGGCTGGCCGGCGCGGCGAAGTTGCCGAGCGTGCGGGCGATGGGCGCCCCGAAGCGCGCGTGCTCGGCGGCCAGGCGGAGGTCGCACGCCAGCGACATGAACATGCCGCCGCCGACGGCGTCGCCCTGGATCATCGCGATCGTCGGCTTGCGCATGCCGGCGATGCGATTGAGGACGCGGCTGATCCGCGCCTCGTAGCCGAGCGCGTCCTCCTTCGTCTTGAACGTCTGGAACTGGCGGATGTCGGTGCCGCTCACGAACGCCTTGTCGCCGGCCCCGCGCAGGATGACGACGCGCACGCCGTCGTCGGCGTCGAGCCGCTCGCACAGGCCATGCAGACCCTCGTACATCTCGAACGTCATCGCGTTGCGCGCCTCGGGGCGGTTGACGGTGACGACGGCGAGGC
This sequence comes from Methylomirabilia bacterium, assembly GCA_041493815.1. Taxonomy (GTDB): domain Bacteria; phylum Methylomirabilota; class Methylomirabilia; order Rokubacteriales; family CSP1-6; genus AR5. Next base: position 2,749 of record JBGPZN010000163.1, on the reverse strand, counting down.
GGTCGGCCCGTTCGAGCGTGAGGTGGTCGGCGATGGTCTCGATCATGGCGGTCACGATAGCGCATCGGCGCACCGGCCTGCTACCCTATGGCCCATGCCCTGGCTCGCCCGCGCGCGCGCTCGCGACCTCGTCGTCGCGGCCCAGCCCGACGAGGTTCTCCTGCACGGCGTGGCGGTGCTGCGCCGCCTGGGCGCCCGCATCACCCGCTACGACGCGGAGGAGGGCACGGCGGAAGCGCGCCTGCGCCGCCTCACCCGTCCCGCCCTGATCCGCCTGCGCGCGGAGGCGGCGGGGACGGCGACCACCCGGCTGCACGTGGAGAGCGACGCCCTGGCGTGGGCGCCGATGTTCCGCCGGTTCCGCGTCGATCTGCTGACCCTGGAGGGTCCGGTCTCGTGAGCCGGCGCACGCTCCTCGTCACCGGGTTCGAGCCATTCGGGGGGCTCGGGGTCAACCCGTCCCTGGAGGTGGCCAAGGCGCTGGACGGCCGGGCGGTGGGCGAGGCCATCGTCAGGAGCGCCGTGCTGCCGGTGCATCACGCCGAAGCCGGCCCGCACGTGGCGCGACTGCTCGACGAGACCGACCCCGTGGCCGTGGTGCACGTGGGCCTGGCCCCCGGCCGCGCGCGGATCGCGCTGGAGCGCGTCGCCGTGAACGTGATGGACTACGACACGCCGGATAACGCCGGCTACCGCGCTCACGGCGAGCCCTGCGTGCCGGGCGGGCCGCCCGCCTACTTCGCGACGCTGCCGCTCGACGCGATCCTGATCGCGCTCACCGCCGAGGGCATTCCGGCCTACGTCTCGAACACCGCCGGCACCTATCTCTGCAATCAGACGATGTACACCACGCTGCACGCGCTGGCCCAGCGGCGGCATCCCGCCCGGGCCGGATTCATTCATCTGCCGCTGTTGCCCTCTATGGTCGCGGCGGGGGGGCTGGAGCAGCCGAGCATGGACGCTTCATTGATGGTGCGGGCGGTGGAGGTCGCGCTCGGCGTCGTCACGCGCGCGACGTGAGCGAGCGCGCCCGCAACGTGGTGTTGCTCGGGGCGGACTACGGCCTGTTCCTGGTCGGGCTCGCGTTCGCCTCGCAGGCCACGATCCTGCCCGCGTTCGCCGCCTGGCTCGGCGCGCCGAACGTGGTCATCGGCGCCATCCCCGCGGTCATGACGCTCGGCTGGTTCCTCCCCTCGCTTTTCGCCGCCGGTCACACCGAGACGCTGCCACGGCAGTGGCCGTTCATCATGCGGTGGACGGGGTGGGAGCGCGCGCCGTACCTGGTCATGGCGCTGCTCGCCTTCTTCGTGGCCGACCGGGCGCCCGCCTTCACGCTGGCCGTCGTCCTGGCCATGCTGCTGCTGAGCACCGGGATCGGCGGGCTGCTGATGCCATCGTGGATGGACCTCATCGGCCGCGCCGTCCCCACGGCCACGCGCGGGCGCTTCTTCGCGCTGGCCGGTCTGGCCGCCGGTGTCGTGGGGTTCGCGGCAAGCTTCGTCGTGGCCGCCGTGCTGGCCCGGGTGCCGGCGCCGGCCAGCTTCGGGATCTGCTTTCTCGCCGCCTCGGCGTGCCTGGGACTCTCGTGGGTCGCGCTGGCGCTCGTCCGCGAGCCCGAGGGCCGGGTGACCCGGGCGCCGGTACCGCTGGGCACCTACCTGGCGCGGGTGCCCGGACTGCTGCGGCGCGATCGCAACCTCTCGCGATTCCTCGCCACCCGCGCCTTCGCGATCGCCGGCGTGATGGGCAGCGGGTTCTTCACCGTCTATGCGCTGCGCGCCTGGGAGGCGCCGCCGGGACAGGCCGGCGTGTTCACCGCGCTGCTGGTCGTCGGCCACGCGCTCGGCACGCTCACGCTCGGCTGGGTCGCCGACCACGCCGGTCACCGTCTCGTCCTGCTGGCGGGCGCGAGCGCGACCGTGGCCGCCAACGTCGTGGCGCTGGTGGCCCCAAGCCTCGGCGCGTTCGAGGTGGTGTTCCTCCTCTCGGGCGTCCACCTCGCCGCGGTGAACGTGTCGGGGCTCAACGTGCTGCTCGAGTTCGCCCCGACGCCGGACGAGCGGCCCACCTACATCGGGCTTGGCTCCACCCTTATGGCGCCGGTGGCGTTCGCCACGCCGCTGCTGGGCGGGTTGATGGCCGACGGGCTCGGCTTCCGCGCGGTGTTCGTCGTTGCCCTGGGGGCCAGCCTCGTGGGGCTGGTGATGCTGGCCACGCTGGTGCACGACCCGCGGCGCGTGGTTGCTCGCCCGGCGGAGGAGGTGGCGGCGTGAGGGCGCTGCTCCTGGATCTCGACGACACGCTGCTCGACTACTCGGGCGGTGTTGACGCGTCCTGGGAGGCGGCGTGTGCGACCGCCGCCGGCGAGGTCGCGCAGGCTCCGCTGGTCGCCGCCCTGGCCCAGACGCGGCGCTCCTTCTGGAGCGATCCGGAGCACAACCGGCGCGAGCGGGTCCAGATGGTGCGGGCGTGGACGCGCATCGCCACCCTGGCGCTCGAGAGATGCGGCGGCGACGAGCGGCTGGGGGCGGCGATCGCCGAGGCTTTCGCGGCCCGGCGGCGGTCGGTGATGACCCTGTTTCCCGACGCGGTGCAGGTCCTGACGGCCCTGCGGGAGCGGGGCACGCTGCTCGGCCTGGTCACCAACGGCGACGCCCGCGAGCAACGGGCCAAGATCGAGCGCCACGACCTCGCACGCTTCTTCGACGCGATCGTGATCGAGGGTGAGTTCGGCGCCGGCAAGCCCGAT
>JBGPZN010000543.1:0-2535 GCA_041493815.1 Methylomirabilia bacterium | reverse complement strand
GCGGCCGAATACGCGCGGCGGACCGACAGCGGCCCGTCGTGGCGCGACACCGGGTGCAGGCGCAGGACGCGCGTGGCGAGCCACACGAGGGCCAGCGACGGGCGCGTGCGCAGAAGGTCATTCACCACCGCCAGCGCGGAGGCCGCCCCCATCTCGGCCAGACAACCGACCGCCGCGTCGTGGTCCAGGTGGTGAAGCGTCAGCGCGGCCACCGCCACGTCGGCGGCGGCGCCGCGCAACGGCAGCGCGGTGGCGTCGGCCTGCACGAGCGCGATCTCCGGATAGCCGGCGGTGCGGCGGCGCGCCGCCGCGAGCGTGGCGGCGTCGGCGTCGATCACGAGCACCCGCACCGGCTGGCGGCGCCGGCGGGCCCAGCGCACGACGGTGACGGCGAAGTCGCCCCGGCCGCCGCCGACGTCCACCACGACCAGGCGGCGGCCGCGTGGCAGCGCGGCGGCGGCGCGGCGGATGCGCGACAGCGTCAGCGCATAGCCGCCGAACCAGGCGTTGAGGAAATCGAGGTCGTCGAGCGTGGCGCCCAGCGCGGCCGGCGGCAGCGGCCCATCCAGTTGCTCGCGCGCCTCGGCCTCGCGCGCCATCCCCGCCATCCCTACCATCGGAGCAGGGCCCCCTCGGCGGCGAAGCCGGGGCCCAGGCCGATGAGCACGCCCCACTCGCCGGGCGCCGGCGATTCCAGGCGCAGGGCGCGCTCGAGCGCGAACAGGATCGTCGCGGAGGACATGTTGCCGTACTCGCGAAGGACCGCGCGGGCGTGCACGAGCGCGCCCTCGTCCAGCTCGAGCAGCGCGCGGGCGCGGTCGAGCACGCGCCGGCCGGCCGAGTGCAGGATCCAGTGGCGCACGTCGTCACGCTTGAGGCCGTGGACGTCCATCAGCACGCGCGCCATCTCGGCCATCATGCCGCTTCCGATGCGCCGGACGTCCTTGGAGAGGATGACGCGCGGCCGCCCGCCCGGGTACTCGAATCCCATGGCGTCCAGGTGCTCGGAGCGGAACAGCGTGCGGTGCGCCAGCACGGAGGGCCCGGCGCCGTCGCGCGCCAGCGCCACCGCGCCGGCGCCGTCGGCGAAGATCGCGTGGGCCACGGCGCTCTCCAGGCGGTCGTCGAGGAAGTAGGCGGCCGAGCAGATCTCGACGGCGAGCACGATCGCCTTGTGATCGGGGAACGCGCGCAGGTGGTTCCACGCCTGCTGCAGCGCCACCACGGCGGCGGCGCAGCCGGTGTCGCCGACGTGCACGCGCTGCACGCCCGGACGGCAGCCGAGGCGCGCCACCAGGTGCGCGTCGAGGCTCGGCGTGAGGCGCCCGGTGCACGTGGTGGTGGCGAGGAAGTCGACCTCGTCGGCGGCCCAGCCGGCCCGGTCGAGCACGGCGCGGGCCGCGCGCTCGCCGAGCTCGAGCGCGCCGCGGCGGAAGCGATCGTTCAGCTCATCGACGGACTCGTCGGGACGGAAGTGCTCGCGGTCGATGTAGAGATGCCGGCCCGCGATGTCGCTGGCTTCGAAGAAGCCGCGGCGGCGCTCGTCGGCGTAGCCGGCCAGGCTCAGCAGTTCGGCCTGCGTGAAGCGTTGCGTGGGCGTGGCTGTGGCCACGGCGGCGATCCTCGGATACGGCATTCGGGCTCCTCGTTTCCAGGCTCGCCTCGCCGACGGCTGCGGCTCGCACTACCTTCGCGTAAGATGAGGGCACTCCGAAGGATACTGCGAGGGGCCAGCCCATGCCACTGTTCAGCTTCGAGGGAAAACGTCCGCGCGTGCATCCCTCCGCGTTCATCGCGCCGACGGCGGTCATCATCGGCGACGTGACGATCGAGGAGCGCGCCTCGGTCTGGTACAACGCCGTCGTGCGCGCCGACTTCCAGCCGATCGTCGTGCATCGCGGCGCCAACGTGCAGGACTGCTCGGTCGTCCACGTCAACGGCGCCCAGGGGGTGGAGATCGGCGCTGGCGCCACCGTCGGCCACAACTGCACCGTGCACGCCGCGTTCCTCGGCGAAGAGTGCTTGATCGGCAACGGCGCCACCGTGCTGGACGGCGCCCGCATCGGCATCCGCGCCATGGTCGCCGCCGGCGCCCTCGTGACACCGGGCACCGACGTCCCCGACGGCATGCTCGCGATGGGCACGCCCGCCAAGATCCGCGGCCCCCTCGCCGGCACCCCCGCCGAGCAATGGGTCCGCCGAAACCCCGAGGGCTACCAGATGCTGGCCCAGCGTCACAAAGCCGGCATCACCCCCTTGAATAATCCCGCGAGCTAGACGCCTCTGAACTTCGCGGGACGCTTCTCCTTGAAGGCGGCGACGCCCTCGGCGTGGTCGGCGGTCTGGCGCACGATCGACATGTGCGAGCTGACGAGGTCGAGGTGCGTCCGCAGATCGAGCTTGAGGCTCTGGTAGACGAGCCGCTTGATCATGCGGATCGGGATCTGCGGTCCGTCGGCGATCTGGTGGGCCAGCGCGTAGGTCGCCTCCTGCAGCTGCGCGTCCGGCACCACGCGCTGCACGATGCCCAGCCGG
>JBGPZN010000248.1:0-5448 GCA_041493815.1 Methylomirabilia bacterium | reverse complement strand
CGGCGTCCGCTGGCCCCGGCCGAGGCGGCCCAGCCGGCGCCGAGCTTCCCCTCGCGGTCGGCGGCGTGGTGGCAGGGCGCGGCCGACGACTTCAAGCGCGAGGTGGAGTGGCTGCACGTCAAGGGCGAGCAGATCCTCGAGTACCTGGCCTTGCCGGTGCTGCAGCTCGTGGCGGCGGCGCTCAACTTCGGCATGCTGCTCGTGGCGGCGCGGCCGGCCTTCCAGCTGCCGTTCAAGACGTTCAAGGAGGTCACCGAGACGCGGGATCTCCTCACCGAGCTGCAGCTCACGCCGCGCAAGCAACCCACCATCTGAACTGGGGCTCGATCGTGACGGACCGAGGGCCGGGGAGCGCTCCCCGGCCCTCTCGCTGTCCGGGGACGCCCGCCCGGCGATGGTACACTCGCCCACGCCGACGGAAAGGAGCGTCTCCATGGCCGCCTCAGCGCTGCCGCCCCTGATCTCGAGCGACGGTCATCTGGAAGTCCGGCCCGAGCGGTGGACGCCGCGCATGCCGGCCACGCATCGCCAGAAGGCGCCCCGCACGATCAAGCTGCCGGACGGTGGCGACGCGCTGCTCGTCGAGGGCCAGGCCCCCTATCCGGCGCCGTTCCTCGATCTTCGGGCCGGCCGGACGAACGAGACGTGGCAGCCCTTCGGCGCCACGGTGGACGACACCGCCGGGAACGGGCCGCCCGAGCAGCGCCTGCACGAGCAGGACATGGACGGCCTCCACGCGGAAGTCCTCTTCCCGAACATGCAGGTCGGTCCGCGTCTGTGGCGCACGATGAGCGACGACGACGCCTACCGGGCGGCGGTTCGCGCGTACAACGACTGGCTGGGTGAGGAGTACTGCCCGGTCTCGCGGGATCGGCTCATCGGCCTCGGCGTCATCCCGTGGACCAACCTCGACGACGCCGTCGCCGAGCTCCAGCACTGCGCGCGCCTCGCTCTCAAGGGCGTCAACCTCGGCGTGTTTCCGAGCGGCAAGTCCTACCCCACGCCGGAGGACGACCGGTTCTGGGCGGCGGCGATCGACATGAAGATGCCGCTCACCGTGCACGTCGGCTTCGACCGCCTCGGGCCGCGGGCAACGCAACCGACGTTCGAGTACCCGGGCGCCGATCCCGAGGTGCTGACGAAGCTCGGGCCGCGCAAGCTCGTGGAGTGGGTGGCGCTGCCGTTCCTGAGTATTCCACCCTCGCTCAGCCTGGCGCAGCTGGCGCTGTCCGGAGTGTTCGATCGCTTGCCGGAACTGAAGATCTTTTTTGCCGAGACGCGGCTGGGGTGGGTGCCGTTCTGGATGGAGGAGGCTGATTACTGGTACGAGCGGCACCGCCACTGGGCGGAGCGCCTGCTCGGCTTCAAGCCGCTGAAGCAGCGGCCGAGCGACTACGTGCGGCGGCACATCTACTTCAGCGTGCAGCACGTCGAGCGGGTGGCGATCGAGCTGCGGCATCACGTCGGGGTCGAGCACGTCATGTTCGCGACCGATTTCCCGCACATCGAGTGCGACTGGCCCAACACGCGGCCGTTCGCCGAGAAGCTGTTCGACGGCGTGCCGGCCGGCGAGGCGTTCCGGATCGCGGCCGGCAACACGCTGGACTTCTTCGGCCTGCGCGACACCCCGATGGGCCGGAAGGTGCTGGCGGCGTCGTGACGCTGCCGCGCTTCGGACTCAACCGGTTCGATTCCCGCTCGGTCGAGGCCTTCGTCACCGACGTCCGGCGCGCCGAGACCCTCGGCTGGGACGCCGCGCTGCAGCCCGACTCGCAGCTCCGCCGCCGCGACACCTACGTGCTGCTGGCCATGGCCGCGCGCGCGACCGAGCGCATCGTGCTGGGGCCGCTGCTGGCGAACCCGATCAACCGGCATCCCAGCGTCACCGCGTCGTCGATCGCGACCATCGACGAGCTGGCGCCCGGCCGCACGCTGCTCGGCTGGGGCGTGGGCGACACCGCGGTGCGGCTGGCCGGATTGCGGCCCGCGCGCGTCAAGGAGCTCGAGGACGGCACACGCCTGATGCGCGCGCTGCTCGACGGCAAGGAGATCGAGGTCGGCGCCGCTCGGCCGGCCCGGCTGCCCCACCATCGGCCGGTGCCGATCTGGATCGCCGCCGGCGGCCCCCGCACGCTGCGCATGGCCGGCGGCGTCGCCGACGGCGTGTTCATCCGCGTCGGGACGCATCGCGCGAATATCACCCGGGCCGTCGAGGCGATCCGGGCCGGCGCCGCCGAGGCCGGACGCGATCCGTCGTCGGTGCGCGTGGGCGCGATCTTCCACACGGTGCTGGTCGACGATCCCGCTCGCGCGCTGCTGATGGGCAAGTCGATGGCGGCCGGCTACTACGAGTATTCGCCGGCGCTGTTCGAGGCGCCCGGGTTCGCGTGGACGGGCGCCGATCCCGAGCGGCTCAAGCACGACACGCAGGTGTGGCCCGACTTCCACCACGCGGCCGACCTCGAGGCGAGCGGCCGCGTCCTCGACTTCCTGCCGGAGGCCGCCGCCGACGCCTTCAGCCTGCACGGACGCCCCGAGGACATCGTGGCCCAGCTCGTCGCGGTGCTCGGCGGAGCCCTCGTCGCCTTCGATCACGTCGTCCTGCACCCGATTCCCGACCCGAGGTTCCCCGTCGATCCCGAGCGCGACTACACCGCGCGGGTGGCGCGCGAGATTCTGCCCCACGTGCGCGCGCGCCTCACGGCCTAGCGCCTCGCCGGAGGCCCGCCCGATGCCTGATCGCATGCAGGGCCGCGTCGCGCTGGTCACCGGGGGCGGGGGAGGCATCGGCGAGGCGACCGGGCGGCTGTTCGCCGAGGAGGGTGCGGCGGTCGTGCTGCTGGACGCCAGCGTGGAGGTCGCCGAGGCGGCGGCCGCGAGCATCGCGGCGTCGGTCGCCGGCGCCCGCGTCGTCGCGCTGGGGGGCGACGTCACCCGCGAGGAGGACGCGCGCCGCGCCGTCGACACGGCGATCAGCCGCTACGGCGCGCTGCACTGTCTCGTCAACGTGGCCGGCGTGCGCGTCTACCAGTCGCTGGCCGCGGCCACGCCCCAGGACTGGCAGCACATCCTGTCGGTCAACGTGCTCGGCACCGCCTTCTGCTGCAAGGCCGCGATCCCCGCGCTGCGCGCCGCCGGGGGCGGCAGCATCGTGAACGTCTCCTCGGTCTACGGCGTGATGGGGCGGCGGGGCATGGGACAGTACGACACCACCAAGGCGGCCGTGCTCGGGCTCACCCGCGCGCTGGCGGTGGAGGAGGCGCCGCGCATTCGCGTCAACGCGGTGTGTCCGGGCTCGACGATCACGCCCTATCACATCCGCCGCGCGGCCGATCAGGGCCAGACCGAGGCCGAGCTGCCGGGGCGCCCGGCCACCGAAAATCTGCTCGGGCGGTGGGCGGAGCCGCGCGAGATCGCGCACCCGATCCTGTTCCTGGCCTGCGAGGAGTCGTCCTACATCACGGGCGCGACGCTGATGGTCGACGCCGGCAGGTCGGTATTGTAGAGATGGGGGCCCCGACATGGCCCCCAAACCCCCGCACGCTCGTCGCCCCCCGGCACAGCCGGGGTGCTCCTCGACCTCCCGCTGCGTGCAGGCCCCGACAACGGTCCCCAACCCCCCCGACGCTCGGCAGCGTCGCGGCGGAGCCGTGACGCTCCCCGATTCACCGTTGTGCGGGCAGGCGCTGGCCGGGCACGGGGTTGACGACCGCGTCTTCCAGCGTCTTCGCCGGCCGCCATTCGTTGGCGGGCCGCGCGTGGCCGTCGGTGCCGATCTGGTCGAGTCCCCAGTAGATCTCGAGATTGTTGCCGTCGGGGTCCCGGAACTCGATGGCGACCTGGCAGCCCGCGCGACGGCGACCCTCGAAGACGATCGGCACGCCGTGCTTCTGCAGCCACGCCCTGGCGCGGAACACCTCGTCGAGCGATCCCACCTCGAAGGCGAAGTGATTGAGGCTCGTACGCTCGAGCGGGCCGGCGCCGCCGACCAGCGCCACGCCGTGGTGGTCGGTGTTGCAGCGCATGAAGACCATGCCGCCGGGCACCATGGTGTCGGGATAGCGGTCACTCACCCGGAGGCCGAGCACCTCCGTGTAGAAGCGCACGGCGGCCTCGAGGTCGCCGACGTTCAGCACGACGTGACCGATCTTGCGCAGATCGAACTCGGACATCACTCGGTCCTCCAGTACGCGAAGCCGGCGCCGATCGGCGACGAATAGATGGGGACGTAGTCGACGACGGTCGCCGGCCGGCCCTCGGCCACCGCGGCGGCGGCGATCCAGTTGCACGTCTCGCGGGTGCCGCCGCGCGGTCCGCCGGCGTCGGGCAGCCCCGTCGCGCCCGGTCCCGGCGCGCCGATGAGCTGGCTGGCGTCGCCGGCCGGCACCGCATAGTCGTCGAAGGAGCGCGCCATGCCGCGGGCGTCGCCGGCCGTCATCGATTTCAGGATCGCGCGATCGAACGTCTCGTCCAGGTACGCGTCCTTCGCGCGCGGCGTGTGCCAGAGGCCGCCCGAGCCGACCACGGCCACGCGCAGATCGCCCGGCAGCTCGCCGATGATCTCGCCGACGGCGGCGCCGAGCTGGTAGCAGCGCAGGGCGGTGGGCTGGGGCGCGTAGTAGCAGTTGAGGAACACCGGCACGATCGGCGTGGTGAAGTCCGTGAGCGACTCGGCCGGCCGCAGGAACGCATGCCCGATGCCGCGATCGGGCTTGGGCATGTCCAGCGAGAAGGCCGGGTCGAAGCCGCGCCGCATCAGCCCGGTGAGGAGTGCGGCGGCGAGCGCGGGGTGACCGGGGACGCCGGCGCTGCCGCCGCTGGCGAGGGCGCCCTGGAACTTGTCGCCGGCGTAGATCGCGAAGGCCGGGTAGTTGCGGAAGTCGAAGCACTCGAGCTGGTCGTCGCCGAACACCACGATGACGTCGGGCCGCGCCGCCGCCAGCCGCGCCTTCAGGGTCGCGAAGGCCCCGGCGATGCGCGCGGCCTTCGCCCGGTTGGTCTCGACGTCGTCGAAGGGGACGTCGGCCCGGAGCGCGCGGGAGGCGCGCACCTCGTTCCAGCGCTCGGGCGCCATGTAGCAGAAGGGGCTGTGCGACATGTTGAAGACGCCGGCCAGGGTCGCCATGGGTCGTGGCCCGTATAGTACGCCAGGTCAGTGCGTTTCCGTGGGCGGCGGCTCGCGCTCGAAGGCGGCCAGCGTGTTGCGAAGCTCGTCCCCGCGCACCGTCGTGCCGTAGCGCTCGAGTGCCTCACGGAGGACCTCGAACGCGCGCTCGCGCTCCCCCTTGCGCCAGTGCGCCCAGGCCAGCTGGCTCCAGGTCTCGGCCAGCTTGTAGGGGCTGACGTCGCGGGTTCGCTCGTCGATCAGCCGCCGGCCGACCTCCAGGGCCTCGTCGGGCCGGCCGGCCTCCAGGTAGAGCTTGCTCAGGTTCAGCGCGAGGGCCTGGG
>JBGPZN010000269.1:0-5110 GCA_041493815.1 Methylomirabilia bacterium | reverse complement strand
GGCGCGCTCGCCGTGCACACCAAGAACGGCCGCGACTTCCCGGGCACGTCGCTCGGCGTGTCGGGAGGGTCCTTCGGGCGCTGGAACGTCGAGGCGGAGCACGGCGGGTCGCGCGGCCCCTTCGACTGGTACGTCGCCTTCAACGCGCTTGATGAAGACGGCTGGCGCGACCGGTCGCCGAGCGAGCTGCGCCAGCTCTTTGCGAAGGTCGGCTGGGAGGCGGCCGGCACCGCCGTCGGCCTGACCTACGTCTACGTCAACAACGATCTCGTCGGCAACGGCCTGGTGCCGGAGAGCACCCTGGCCCGGGACCGCAGCGCCGTGCACACCTTCCCCGATCAGACCCGCAACCAGATGCACCTCGGCAACGTGCACGGCAGCCACCGGTTGACCGACGACCTGCTGTTCTCCGGCAACGCGTTCTATCGCGACTACCGGCGCCGCACCTTCAACGGCGACGCCGAGGTCACCTGCGTCGACAACGCGACCGGCGAGGAGGTGTTCGACGCCGGCGGCGGGCTCCTGCACCTGGGGCGGTGCAGCGGCTCGTCGGTCGGCTTCTTCGACGGCGCCGGCAATCCGCTCGCGGGCAACTTGCAGCGTGAATCCGAGGGCGAGGACCGCACGACCAGCACCCGCTCGCAGGACTGGGGCGCCACGCTGCAGCTGTCGCACAAGGGGAAGGTCTTCGGGCACGGCAACCGGGTGACCGCCGGTGTCGCCTACGACGGCCACGAGTCGCGCTTCAACCAGCGCGAGGCCGAGGCGGACCTCGTGCCGAAGGGCGCGAGCGTGGGCACCCTGCGCACCGGCGGGTTCGAGACGGTGGTGGACGTCCACACCCGGCAGGACAACGTCGGCGTCTACGTCACCGACACGTTCGACATCACCGAGCGGCTGGCCCTCACGCTGGCCGGGCGCTACCAGCACGTCAGCATCGCGATCCGCGACCGCAGCGGCGACAACCCGGCCCTCGACGGCGACCATCGCTTCAGCCGCTTCAGTCCCGCCGCGGGATTGACGTTGCAGGCGCTCAAGAACCTCACGCTGTTCGCCTCGTACAGCGAGGGCTTTCGCGCCCCCACTCCGGCCGAGCTCACGTGCGCCGATCCCACCGCCCCCTGCAACCTGCCCAACGCCTTCGTCGCCGATCCGCCGCTCCGCCCGGTCGTCGCCCGCACCTACGAGCTCGGGGCGCGCGGCAAGGTGCCCGCGCTCGACAATCTGCCCGCGCTCGAGTGGAGCGTCGGTCTCTTCCGCACGGATCTCGAGGACGACATCCTGTTCACCGTCGTCCAGACCGGCGGTGGCGGGTTCTTCCGGAACGTGGGCGGCACGCGCCGCCAGGGTGTCGAGGCCGGCCTGGCGGGCGAGTGGAAGTGGCTGCGGTACTTCCTGAGCTACGCCTACGTCGACGCCACGTACCAGAGCGACGAGACGCTGGCCAGCGTGACCGATGCCGACGGCGTGCGGATCCGGGTGGGCGACCGGATCCCCGGCATCCCCCAGCACAACCTCAAGCTCGGCGCGGAGGTCGCGATCCTGAAAGATCTCTGGGGCGGTGCCGATGTGATCGCGACCTCCGGCAGCTTCCTGCGGGGCGACGACGGCAACCGGCGGGCCAAGGTGGACGGCTACGGGATCCTGAACCTCCACGCCCGCTACCGGCCGATTGAACACGTCGAGCTGTGGGCCCGTGTCGATAACGTCACCAATGCCCACTACGAGACCGGAGGCGCGCTCAACTTCAACGCCCTCGGCAACCCCATCGCCGTCGGGCGGTTCGTCGCCCCCGGCCCACCCATCGCCGGCTGGGCCGGCGTGAAGGTGAGCTTCTGATCCCGGCCCGCCTCAATCTGGCCCGGTCGCCATGCTATACACTTCGCTATCCACTTTTTCGCTGCCACAGGGGCCCAAAAGGACCAACTCGCTGCATGGCTAACGCGGTCAGCGCGTTCTTGGACGATGCGATCGGCGGCGGCGCCGGTGATCGCCCGGCCATCGTCACTGCGGGCGGCGCCGTCACCTATCTCGAGCTGCTGGCGCTGGTGACCCGTGCCGGCAGCGCGCTGCGCGGCCTCGGCGTCGAGCCCGAGCAGCGGGTGGCGCTGCTGCTGCCCGACGGCGTCGAGTGGGTGGCGGTGTTCCTCGGCGCGCTGCGCATCGGGGCGGTGGCGGTGCCGCTCAACACGCGCGTGCCGCCGGCCGAGTGGGCCGCGATGCTGCGCGACAGCCGGGCTCGCGTGCTGGTCGCCGACGCCGCGCTGCTGGCCGAGCTGCGCCCGTCGCTGATCGACGTGCCCCACCTGCGCGCGGTCGTGGCGACCGGCGACGGCGTCACGGGCTGGCCGTCGCTGCTGGCGGCCGCCCCGCCGGAGTGCGCGCCGGAGCCGGTGAGCGGCGACGACATGGCCTTCTGGCTGTACACGTCGGGCACCACCGGCGGGCCCAAGGCGGCCGTGCACGTGCACCGCAACCTGCTGGCCTGCCGCCACTACGGCCTCGACGTGCTGCAGGCGAGCGAGCAGGACCGCACCTACGCGACCTCCAAGCTCTTCTTCGCCTACGCCCTCGGCAACGCGCTGCTGATCCCGCTCTACGTCGGCGCTCGCACGTATCTCGACGCCGCCTGGCCCGAGCCGGCCAGCGTGCTGCAGACGTTGCGCGCGTTCGAGCCGACGCTGTTCTTCTCGGTGCCGACCTTCTACGGGCGCCTGCTGCGCGCCGATCTGCCGGCGGACGCGTTCCGCTCGGTGCGGGCGTGCGTGTCGGCGGGCGAGCGGCTGCCGCCCGAGCTGTACTTCGCCTGGCGCAAGCGCTTCGGCGTGGAGATGCTCGACGGGCTCGGCGCCACCGAGACGATCTTCATGGTCCTGTCCAACCGGCCCGGCAAGAGCCGGGCGGGCTCGGCCGGCCAGCCCGTGCCGGGCACCGAGGTCCGGCTGCTCGACGCCAAGGGACGCGCGGTGGCGGAGGGCGCGCCCGGCGTGCTGCACGTGCGCACGCCCTCGGCGTGCTCCGGGTATTGGAACCGCCTCGACGTCTCGCGCCAGGCGTTCGCGGGCGAGTGGTTCCGGACCGGCGACGTCCTCACGCGCGACGCCGACGGCTTCCACTATCACGACGGCCGCGACGATGAGCGCTTCAAGGTGGCCGGGCAGTGGGTGACGCCGGGCGACGTGGAGACCGTGCTGCGCGCGCACCCGGACGTGGTCGACGCCGGCGTGGTCGGCGCGATCAGCGACGGCGGCCTCATCAAGGCGGTGGCGTTCGTGGTCCCGCGCGCCGGCGGCAACACCGAGGCGTTGCTGGAGGCGCTGGCGGCGCACGTCGCCGCCAAGCTGCCCGCGCACCAGCGGCCCCGCCGGATCCACGTCGTCGACGAGCTGCCTCGCACGGTCACCGGCAAGCTGCAGCGCTACGTCCTGCGCGAGCGGGCCGAGCACGGATGACGATCGAGCGCACGAGCACGGTGCACGCGCGCTGGGGCGACGTCGACGCTGCCGGCATCGTGTTCTACCCGCGCTTCTTCGAGTGGTACGACCTCGGCTGCGAGGAGCTCTTTGCCGCGCTCGGCCTGCCGTGGCCCGAGGCGTTTCCGAAGTACGACATCGTCGGCGTGCCCATCGTGGAGTCGGGCTCGCGCTTCCTCTCGCCGGTGCGCTACGGCGACACGCTCGGCATCCGCGCGGTGGTGGCGTGGGTTAAGGAGAAGACCTTCCGGATGGAGTACGAGATCTCGGTGGGCGGCCGGCTGTGCGCCTCCGGCTTCGAGGTGCGCGCGTGGGTGAAGCGCCCGTCGGCGGCGGGCGACAAGCTCGAGGCCGTCGCCATTCCCGAGGACGTCGCCCGGCGCCTGCGGGGGGACGCTGCGTGAGCGGGCGGACCGCGCTCGCCATCCTGCTCGCCGTGCTCGCCGCCGGGTGCTCGATGCGCGAGGAGCCCAAGCCCGGGGCGGCGCGGCCCATCACCGCCCTCGTCGGAGGCCGAGTGCAACCGGCCCCCGATGCGCCGGCGATCGCGGACGGCGTCGTCGTGATCGAGGGCCGCGCGGTCACCGCCGTCGGCCCGCGGGGCGAGGTGCGCATCCCGGCCGGGGCGGTCGTGCTCGACTGCGCCGGCGCCACGGTGAGCGCGGGGTTCTGGAACAGCCACGTGCACTTCACCCAGTCCGTCTGGGACGCGGCGGGGTCGGCGCCGGCCGAGCGGCTGGCGGCCGGGCTGCGGGCGATGCTGACGTCGTACGGGTTCGTCCGCGTGGTGGACACCGGCTCGCCGCCGCCCAACACGCTGGCGCTCCGGCGCCGGATCGAGCGCGGCGAGGTCCCGGGGCCGGCCATTCTCACCGCGGGTGGCGGCCTCGTGCCCGGCGGCGGCACCCCGTTCTACTTGCTGCCGACCCGGTTGCCCGAGCTGGCGACGCCCGCCGCCGCCGAACCCGTCGTGGCCACGATGATCGGGCTCGGAGCCGACGTCGTGAAGCTGTTCACGGGGTCGTACGCGGATCGCTCGAAGATCGTCGTCATGCCCGTCGACGTCGTGCGGGCGGCGGTGGAGGCGGCGCATCGCCGCAACCGGCTGGTGATCGCGCACCCGTCGAACAGCGCCGGCGCCCGCGCCGCCGTGGAGGGCGGCGTCGATGTCCTCGCCCACACGTTTCCCTCCGAGGTCGAGGGCCCGTGGGACCGCGCGCTGCCGGGGCGGATGCGCGAGCGGGACGTGGCGCTGATCCCCACGCTGAAGCTGTGGCCGTGGGAGCTGGGCCGGCTGGGCGTGCCGCCCGCGATCGTCGAGCGGGCCCTCGCCACCGGCCAGGCCCAGGTGCAGGCGTTCGTCGCGCTCGGCGGCCAGGTGCTGTTCGGGACCGACGTGGGCTACATGACCGAGTACGATCCGACCGACGAGTACGTCTACCTGCAGCGCGCGGGCCTGTCCTACGCGCAGGTCCTGGCCGCGCTCACCACGGCGCCGGCCGGGCGCTTCGGCCAGGCCTCCCGGACCGGGCGGCTGGCGGCCGGGCTCGACGCCGACGTCACGGTGGTCGAAGGCGACCCTGCCCGCGACATCCGCGCGCTGGCCCGGGTACGCTATGCGCTCCGCGGCGGCCGGG
>JBGPZN010000014.1:0-16459 GCA_041493815.1 Methylomirabilia bacterium | reverse complement strand
GCGCTCGCGCTGCTGCTGCCGAGCGCGGCCGGGGCGCTGAGCCTGGTGTCGGCCCATCGCGCGGTGAAGGGGATCGCCGAGCAGGTCCGGCAACGGGCGGCCCCCGAGGACGTCGTCGCGCACGAAGGGCCGATCGAGAACGCCGGGGCGTTCGAGTGGTACTCCGGTCGGCGGCCGGTGATGGTGGACGGCCGCCGCAGCGTGCTCGGCTTCGGCGCCACCCAGCCCCAGGCCCGCGACAGCTTCTGGGACGACGCGGATCTGAGCCGGGCGTGGTCGGGCCCGGCTCGCGTGTGGCTGGTGACCGGGCGTCCGCCGGAGCGCAGCGTCGTCGTCCGGCTCGGGGGCGCCCACCTCGTCGCCGTCGGTGGGGGCCGGCGGCTGTACGCGAACCGATGACGGCTTCGCCGATCAGATAAGATGAGCCGGATGCCCGACTACCTCCGCACGTTGTTCCTGCACCCGCCGTCCTACGAGGGCTTCGACGGCGGGGCCGGCTCCCGCTATCAGGCGCGCCGCGAGGTGCGCTCGTTCTGGTATCCGACGTGGCTCGCGCAGCCGGCCGCGCTGGTGCCCGGCTCGCGGCTCGTCGACGCGCCGCCGGCCGGCCTGGCGCTGGGCGACGTGCTGCCGCTGGCCCGCGACTACGACCTCGTCGTGCTGCACACCAGCGCGCCGTCGTTCGCCCACGACGTGAAGGTGGCCGAGGCGCTGCGCGAGGCCAACCCGAAGCTGCGCGTGGGCTTCGTCGGGGCCCACGTGGCGGTGGCGCGCGAGGAGGCGCTGGGCGCCTCGCGCGCGATCGACTTCGTGGCCGGCACCGAGTTCGACTTCACGATCCAGGAGATCGCGCAGGGGCGGCCGCTGGACCGCGTGGCCGGGCTGTCGTACCGCACCAACGGTCACGTCGACCGCACGCCCGAGCGGGCCGTGCTGGAGGACATGGACCGGCTGCCGTTCGTGGTGGACGTCTACAAGCGCGACCTCGAGGTCGAGCGCTACTTCATCGGCTACCTGCTGCACCCCTACGTCTCGCTCTACACCGGGCGCGGCTGCCGCTCGAAGTGCACGTTCTGCCTGTGGCCGCAGACGGTGGGCGGCCATCGCTATCGCACGCGCTCGGTCGAGCACGTGGTGGCCGAGATCGCGCACGCCACCCGCCTGTTCCCGCAGGTGAAGGAGTACTTCTTCGACGACGACACGTTCACCGACGACCTGCCGCGGGCCGAGGCGATCGCGCGCGGGCTGGGACGGCTCGGCGTGAGATGGTCGTGCAACGCCAAGGCCGACGTGCCCTACGCGACGCTGAGGGTGCTCAAGGACAACGGCCTGCGCCTGCTGCTGGTCGGCTACGAGTCGGGCAGCCAGGCCATCCTCAACAACATCCGCAAGGGCATCCGCCTGGACCGCGCGCGCGAGTTCACCAGGAACGCCCGGGCGCTGGGCATCAAGATCCACGGCACGTTCATCATGGGGCTGCCGGGCGAGACGCGGGAGACCATCCAGGAGACCGTCCGCTTCGCGCTCGACATCGATCCCGATACGATCCAGGTGTCGCTGGCCGCGCCGTATCCCGGCACCGCGCTCCACCGCGAGGCGCGCGCGCGGGGCTGGCTGCGGCAGGACGACCTGGTTGACGCCGGCGGCGTGCAGACCAGCGTGCTCGACTATCCCCACCTGAGCCGCACCGAGATCTTCGGCTCGCTCGAGCAGTTCTACCGCCGCTTCTATTTCCGCCCGCGGAAGATCTTCGCCATCGGCGGCGAGATGCTTCGCGATCGCACGGTGCTGCGACGCCGGCTCGGCGAGGGCGTCGAGTTCCTCCGCTTCCTCGCCCGCCGCCGGCGCGCGTCGGCCTGAGCCGGGCGTGGTGAGATCGTCCCGCCCGAGGGCGCTGGCGGCGTCCGTGCTGCTGGCGGTGGCGCTGGCCGCCGGCGCCTGCGGGGGGCGGCCGGATCCGCCGATGCCGCCGGCGCTGGTCGCCACGCTGCGCGGCCACAGCCACACCGTCACGAGCCTGGCGCTGTCGAGCGATGGCCGCCGACTCGTCTCCACCAGCCGTGACGGGACGCTGCGCGTGTGGGACGCCGCCACCGGCGCGCCGGAGGGCGTGTTCTCGCGCGGCTGGTGGCGCCCGGCGATGTGGGTGGCGGCGGTGTCGTCGGACGGAGGCCTGGCCGCCGCCGGCTCCGACGACTTCGTCGTGCGCGTCTGGGAGGTCGCGACGCGCCGCCTGCGGATCGCGCTCTACGGCCACACGCAGTCGATTCGCGTGCTGGGCTGGAGCCCCGATGGGCGCGTGTTCGCCTCCGGCGGCCGCGACGCCACCGTGCGCCTGTGGGACGCCACGACGTGGCGGTTGCTGCGGACGCTCTCCCACGACAACACCGTGCGCGGCATGGCGTTCGCCCCGGACGGGGCGCGTCTGTTCACCGGCACCGCGGACGACCTCATCTACGCGTGGGACGTGGAGAGCGGCGCGCTGCTGGGGACGCTGCGCGGCCATCGCAACACCGTGCATGCGCTGGCCGTGACCGCCGACGGCCGCACGCTCGTATCGGGCGCGGCCGACCAGACGCTGCGGCTGTGGAGCCTGGCGCCGGCCGCATCGAACGCCGTGCTCTCGCTGGATCGCACCGGCGAGCCGGTGACGCGCTGGGAGGGGTACGGGATCTATCCCGGTCCGGAGGTGATGGCCGTGGCGGCGAGCCTCGACGGCCGGCTGGTCGCCTCCGCCCACCGCGACTCGCCGATCCGGCTCTGGAGCCTGCCGGACGGCCGGCCGCTGGCGAAGGTCTCGTCGCCCTCGGCGTCGACCTACGCGGTGGTGTTCTCGCGCGACGGCCGCTCTCTCTACTCGGGCGGCGACGACAATGCGATCTACCGCTGGGACGTCGGCCGCGTCGTGTCAGCGGGACGCTGACAGCAAGTCCGCGACCGTCGTGAAGGCGTAGCCCCGCTCGCGCAGGCCGTCGAGCAGCGCGGGCAGCGCCTGCAACAGCCGCTCCGGCGCCGCCGGCGTGCCCTCGGCATCGTGCAGATCCACGATGGCGCCCGGATGCGCCGCCCGGAGCACGCGAGCGACCTGACGCTCGGCCGAGGCCGCACGCTGGCCCTCGGCCTGGATCGACCAGAACACGCACCGCTCGCCGACCCGCCGCACGGCCGAGAACATCGCCGCGTTGACCATTCCCCACGGCGGCCGAAAGTGGCGCGGCGGCGCGCCGGCGAGCGCGCCGATCCGATCGTGGGCCCGGCGGATCTCCAGTTCGGTCGCGCGCGGCCCGCACAGCCACAGGCTCCGATGCGACCACGAGTGGTTGCCGATCTCGTGCCCCTCGGCCGCCATCCGCCTCACGATCGCGGGCGCGCGCTCGGCGCGCTCGCCGACCACGAAGAACGTGGCGCGCACGCCCGCGACGCCGAGCGCGTCGAGCACGCGCGGCGTCCACAGCGGATCGGGACCGTCGTCGAAGGTGAGGGCGACCCGGCGGGCGCCCCGCGGGCCGCGCCAGACGCAGGCCGGCGTGAGCAGGTGCGGCAGCCACGCCCAGCCGACCCAGGCCGCCGCGCCGAGGGCGAGCGCCTGGCCGATCACGAGGGCAGCCGGCCGGGCGCGAGCACGGCGTCGACGATCCGGTGCGTCGCGTCCGGGCGGCGGGCGCGACGAATGGCGTCGCGCAGGTGCTCGAGCAGGCCCGGCTCGGTCAGCGCGCGCTCCAGCAGGCGCCCCAGCTCGCGGCGCGAGCGCGCCGCCAGCGCCACGCCGGCGCGCGAGGCGAACCGCTCGTTGCGGCGCTCCTGGCCGGGCAGTGAGCCGTAGAGCAGCATCGGCAGCTCGGCCGCCATCGCCTCCGCCAGCGTCATGCCGCCGGCCTTGGTCACGAGCAGATCGGCGGCGGCCATGAGCGTCCGGACGTCGTCGACGTAGCCGAGCACGCGGGTGGGGGTGCCGGCGCCGAGGCGTCGCAGCCGTGCGACCAGCGCGGCGTCGCGCCCGGCGACGACCACGCCCTGCACGGGACCGGGTAGACGGCCGAGCGTACGCACGACGTCGGGCAGGCGGCCCACGGTGCCGTACGAGCCGGCCATCACCAGGACGACCGGGAGGTCGGCGCGAAGCCGCAGCGCCGAGCGCGCCGCGACCGGGTCCGCCGCTGTCTCGAACGCCGGCCGCAGCGGAACGCCGGTGACGACGACGCGCTCGCGGGGAATCCCACGGGCGACGAACTCGTGACCGACCTCGTCGGCCGCCACGCAGTAGCGATCGATGCCGCGCGCGATCCACTGGCTGTGAGCGACGAAGTCGGTCACGACCGTGGTGTGCGGCGGCAGCCGCCGGCCCTCTTCCGCCAGCGCCGACATGGCGGCGGCCGGCGTGGCGTGGACCGAGACCACCGCGTCAGGCGCCAGCGTGTCGAGCAGCGCCGCGAGCCGGGTGACGCCCAGGCGCGTGGCGCCGAACGCCAGCGGCGAGTCGCTCGGCAGCCAGTCGCCCAGCGCGTAGGCCGCGCCCCACACCGCCGGCGCCCGGCGGAGCAGCGCCATGTAGAGACGGCGCGAGGCGCGCTCGAACAGGGGGTGCACCAGCTCGCGGAAGTGATCGACGACGGTGACGGCGGCGCCGCGGGCGACGAAGCCGGCGGCCAGGCTGCGCGCGGCCTCGTTGTGGCCGGAGCCGTAACTGGCGGTGAGGATCAGGACCCGCATCAGGCCGCCCCGCCCGCGTGACGGATGAAGTAGCGCACGACCTCGCCGCGCCGCGCCGGCCCCGCTGCCTTGAGCGCGATCTCCAGGCCGAGCTTCACCAGCCCGCCGCCGAGCCGGCTGTCGAGCGCCACGAGGGCCGCGCGCGCGCCGGCGCCCGGCCGCGCCGCCAGCCAGAAGCGCACGCTGCGGATGATCCAGCGTGGCTTGGACCAGTGCCACTCGTCCACGATGCGACCACCGCATCGCTCGACGAGCGCGCGCATCGTGGCGGGCGTGAAGTGGATCAGGTGGCGCGGGAAGTCGAGGCCGGACCAGTGGCGCCCGAACAGCGCGCCGCCCCAGCCGCCGACGTTGGGGACCTCGACCACGAGCAGCCCCCCCGGCGCCAGCCAGCCGAGCATATTGCGCAGCGCCCCGGCCGGATCGGGCAGGTGCTCGACGACGTGAAACGCGGTGACGAGGTCGAAGCTCGCCGCCGGCAGCGTGACCTCGGCCGGATCGCCGACGGTCACGTCCGCCGTCACCGTGCGCGCCTTGGCGGCCGCCTCGGGATCCAGCTCGATGCCGCTGCCGCGCCAGCCGACCGCGACCATCTGCTGCAGGAAGCGCCCGGTGGCGCAGCCCACGTCGAGCAGCCGCCCGCCCCCGGTCCACGGCGGGAAATTCTTGAGGATCTTGCGGCGGCGCAGCCGCGCCCGCACGCGGTCGACCAGGCCGACGCGGGCCGGCTCCAGGTGGGCGTAGCCGAGCCGACGCGCCAGCACGCGGCGCACGGCCGGCGAGCGGTCGCGCAGCACGCGGCCGAGGTCGGGGTCGCGCGCGTGGGGCGGGTAGTCGGCCGGGTACATGCGATCGAGCTGGTCGCGGCGCACGCGCGGGTTCTGGTAGAGCAGGCCACACCGCTCGCAGCGGGCCAGCGGGAAACGCCCGGGGACACCGAGGGCCAGGTCGCGCTCGGAGCACAGCACCGTGGCGTCGGGCGCCTGGCAGAGCGGGCAGGCGATCGTCTCCAGCTCGAGCGTCGCGCTCACGAGGCCGCCGCCGGCGTCGCCGCCAAGACCGTGAAGGACTTGCCGGCGACGAAGCGGTCGTTGGCGAAGAGCCGGAACTCGTAGCGCCCCGGCCGCTCCAGGCCGAGGTTCTCGAGCGCGAAGATCAGCTCGCCCGGAGTCATGCGGTCGGCGAACGAGGCCCGCAGCGCGCCCTGCGCCACCACGTGGCTGTCATCCAGCCGCATCAGCTCGAGCCGGATCGCGTACTCGCCCTCGGCGTCCCCGAGCTTGGCGTACACCGAGAGCGCCCGGTGCACGACGGGGAAGCGCGCGGAGCTGATGCTCTCGAAGATCCCGATGAGACTGACCTTGCCCGTGCCCTGCTCGCGGATCGTGTGATCGCACAGCAACATGGCGTTGAGGCTCGGGTGCGGACCGGAGGTGGCGCTCACCCCGTCATCCTACGTCGGTCGCGCCCGGGGTCCAAGTCTCGCGCCGACCGGAGAGCGTGTTGACGCGGTGAGTGCAGCTACGTAGAATCCCTCGTCACGGTCGATTAGCTCAGTTGGCAGAGCACCGGCCTCACATGCCGGGGGTCGCTGGTTCGAGTCCAGCATCGACCACCATTCACGGCGCGGGGCGGCGAAACGCCCCGCGTTTCGGCCCGGTGCCCTCGACTAGTGGGCGCCCGGTGGGACGTGTCGGGCCCGCTTGCCGGGGCCCCTGCCCACGCCCATCACGTCCTCGTCGACGTGACGGCCGAGCGGTGCATACGTGTCAGGTCGCAGTCTCGCGTTTGCACAAGGGGCATCGCGGCGGACCGTCGATGACCGGCGACGGCTCTTTCTCCTCGGGCGGCTGGGAGCGTCGCTCGAGTTGCGCTCGCCATTTCTCCAGGACGTTCTCTTCGGCGCGCTCCAAGGCCTCCAAGACCTCAACCCGGACCCACAGCGGCTGCGCGCGAAGCTCGGCGATGAACACCGTCCGCGCCATCGTGAGAATGAGAGTGACCGTGTCGAGAACGGCTTTGCTGGCGTCAGAGTCGCGCACATTGGCCTCCAGGCAGGAACAGCGTGATCGCGCAGATGCTTGGCATCTCCGTTGATCTCACGCTGCCAGCGGACGCGGTAACCCAGACCGTCGCCATTCTTGCCGAGCGCGGGGTCGGGAAGACCTATACCGCGCTCGCCCTCGTCGAGGAGCTGCTCGGGGCCGGAGCCCGGGGCATGATCGCAGATTCCGCCGGCGTCTGCTGGGGGTTGTGGGCGCACGCAACGGCAAGGACCCGCGCCTCACATGCCGGGGGCGCTGGTTCGAGTCCGGCATCGACCGCGTGGTAGGATGGCCGCAATCGCCGTATTGAGCCTGTACTCTACCGGGAGCCAGGACGCATGAAGATCTGCATTTTCTTTGACGGGCAGAACTTCTATCGCTCGCTGCAGCGCTACGACGACAGCCTTCGCGTCGACTACGATCGGCTCGCCACCTGGATCACCCACGCCGCCGGTGGCCCCACCGCGACGTTCGGCGGCGCTTACTACTACGTTGGCGTGTCGGCGGACGCGCCGGTGGTCGTCGAGGGCTTCCTCAAGGGGCTGGAGCTGCGGACCGGCTACACCGTCAAGCGTGACCGGCGCGTGCGGCGCAGCGTGCGCTGCCCCGCCTGTGGCGCGGAGAACGAGTACACGACCGAGAAGCGAGTGGACACACGCCTGGTCGCCGACCTCATCCACTACGCGGCCAACGGCGTCTACGACGCTGCGGTGCTGGTCTCCGGCGACGACGACTTCGTGCCGGCGGTGGAGGCCGTGAGCTTGCTCGGCAAGCAGGTATGGGTGGCGACATGGTCGACGGACGAGCTGTCGAACGATCTGCGCGTGCGCTGCTTCGGCCACATCAGCCTGAGCGACGGGATCGCGGCCTTCCGCACGGACCGGCTGCCGCGCGAGCGCGGCCCGGCGGTGCCCTCTCGGTCCGAACCCCGGGCGCCGCGCCCCACGGTGACGCGGCTGGCGCCGGTGGCGGCATCGCGGCCGTCGCCGGACATGGCCCTGGAACGCGCGCTCGGCGAGCTACAACGCGCGGAGGCGAGGCTGCCGCACGTGAGCCGCGGCTACTTCGTCATGCGCTGGAAGTCGCACCTGCTGCCGCCGGCCGGCAACGAGCGCGAGCAGCTCGTGCAGCAGATGCTCGACGCCGGCGTGGCCGAGGAGGTCGAGGTCACGAGCCCGGACGGCCGGGTGGTGATCGCGCTGCGCAGCCGCGAGCGTGACGGCAACATCGCGATGCCCGGCCAGGGCGCCTAGAGCCGGCACGCGCATGGCGCTGGCCCGCCGCCTGGCCGAATTCGCGGCGTCCCTCGACTTCGCCGACCTGCCGCCGGCCGTGGTGGCCAGCGTGCGACTGCGCACGCTCGACGTCCTCGGCATCGCGCTCGCCGCCTCCGTCGGCGAGACGGCGCCGTCCATCCTGGGCGCGCTGGAGGGCTGGGGCGCGGCCGGGGAGTGCACGGTCATCGGCGCCAAGCGCACGGCCGCCGCCCCGCTGGCGATCCTCGCCAACGGGGCCCTCGCGCACAGCCTGGACTTCGACGACACCCACGCCACCTCCATCACCCACGCCTCCGCGGTCGTGGTGCCGGTGGCGCTGGCGCTCGGCGAGGCGGCGGGGCTCGACGGTCGCGCGCTCGTGACCGCGATGGTCGCCGGCTACGAGACGATCACGCGGCTGGGCATGGCCGCCCCCGGCGCGTTCCACGCGCGGGGCTGGCACGCCACGAGCGTGTGCGGTCCCTTCGCCGCCGCGCTGGTGGCCGGGCGGATCGAGGGCCTCGACGCCGACCGGCTCACCGCCGCGCTGGGCGTCGCCGGCAGCTTCGCCTCCGGCGTGATGGAGTATCTGGAGGACGGCTCGTGGGTGAAGCGCGTGCACGCCGGGTGGGCGGGTCACGCGGGCGCAGTCGCGGCGGCGCTGGCGCGCGGAGGCTTCACGGGGCCGGCGAGCATCCTGGAGGGGCGCTTCGGCCTCTACCGCACGTTCCTGGGCGCCGAGCCCGACGGGGCCCCGTTCGCCACGCTGGGCCGCGAGTGGGAGACGCCGGCGATCGGCTTCAAGCCCTATCCCTGCTGCCACCTCATCCACGCCTATCTCGACTGCGCGCTCGAGCTGCGGCGGGTCCACGCGTTCGCTCCCGAGGAGGTCGAGGCGGTCGAGTGCCGGGTGCCGGCCGGGCAAGTGCCGATCGTGTGCGAGCCGCGCCCGGCCAAGCTACGGCCGCGCACGTCGTACGAGGCGCAGTTCAGCCTGCCGTACTCGGTGGCCTGCGCGCTGCTGGACGGCCGCGTCGGGCTCGACACCTACGTGCCCGAGCGGCTGGCCGAGCCCGCGCGGCTGGCGCTGGCCGAGCGTGTCGTCCACGACATCGACCCCGACTCGCCGTTTCCGCGCGGCGGATTCCCGGGCTGGGTGCGCGTGCGCCTGCGCGACGGGCGGACGCTGCAGGCGCGGGCGCCCGACGGGCGGGGGAGCGTGGCGCGCCCGCTGCCGCCGCAGGCGATCGTCGAGAAGTTCCGCGACAACGCGGGCCGGGCGCTTGCCGCCGCGCGCGTGGCCGAGATCGAGCGCGCGGCGCTAAGTCTCGATGCCCTGGCGGATGTCAGAGTGCTCACCGCCCTGTGCCGAGGCTGACGCCGGCCGCATTTCTTGCGCTGGAGTTTGCTGAGATGGCGGCTTCCGCCTCCGGTACAATGAAAGACATGCGAGCCCTCCTGAGCATCCTGATCGCGGGGTTGGGTCTGCTGATCGCGCTGCCCGCCGCCGGCCAGGTCAAGATCGAGTCCACGCGCCCGCCCGCCGAGCGCGAGGCCCGTGTGGTGCCGCCGCCGCTGCACTACGAGACCTCGAAGCCGCCCGACCACGACTTCTATCGGGAGGGCACCAGGGTCGAGCACGACCCGGCGTTCATCGAGCCGCTGTCGTCCAGGTACGAGAACGCCAACGGCTCGGGCCGCGTCGGCTTGTCGGGCTGGACGGCGCCGAATCAGCCGGTGGGCTCACCCGTCGGTGGCTGGCGCGACGTCAGCGGTTGGTTCGCGCTGGGCTTCTCGGTGACGTGGGGCGGTCCGCCCGCTCAGAAGCCCGTCCCGCGCTAGCGCCGCGATGATCGCTCCCCGCTGGCCGCACGGCGCCCGCGCGGCCTGCGCCTTCACCTTCGACCTCGACGCCGAGTCGCTGTGGCTCGCCCGCGGCGTCACCGAGCCGGTGGCACTCTCGCAGGGCACCTTCGGCGTTCGCGAGGCGATGCCGCGCATCCTCGACCTGCTGCGACACGCGGAGATCTCCGCCTCGTTCTTCGTGCCGGCCTGGGTCGCCGAGCACCACCCCGACGCCGTGACCGCGATCGTGGCGGGCGGCCACGAGGTCGGCTGCCACGGCGACGTGCACGAGCGCGTGAGCGACCTCGACGCCGCGCAGGAGGAGGAGATCCTCGTGCGCAGCCTGGAGGTGCTGACGCGGGTGGTGGGCCGCCGGCCGGTGGGCTACCGGGCGCCGGCCTGGCAGCTCTCGGAGCGCACGCTCGAGCTGCTCGCGCGGCACCGCTTCGAGTACTCGTCGAACATGATGGACCGGTTGCGGCCCTACCTGCACCCGCCGCTGGACGGCCGCCGGCTGGTCGAGATCCCGGTCGCGTGGGTCCTGGACGACGCGCCGTTCTTTCTCTTCACGGGTCAGCGTGCGATACAGCCCCCGGGGCCGGTGCTGCAGGGCTGGCTCACCGAGCTCGACGGCATCACCGAGGTCGGCGGCGTCACCACCTTCACGTTCCATCCGCAGATCATCGGCCGGCCCTCGCGCTTCGCCTGCTTGCGCGAGCTGGTCGAGCACGCGCGGCACACGCCGAAGCTGTGGGTGGCGCGCCTGGAGCAGATCGCCGCGCACACCCGGACGGAGCTCGCCTGATGCCGCTGCTGCGCGGCAACCTGCACGCCCACACCACCTTCTCGGACGGGGTGCGCTCGCCGGCGGCGCTGGTGGCCGAGTACGAGTCGCGCGGCTACGACTTCCTGGCCATCACCGACCACGAGGACCACTACAACTGGGTGGAGCCCGGCTACCGCGACGCGCTCGACCGGCTCCGCCCGGCGCTGCTGCTGTTCCGTGGGATCGAGGTCAACTTCGATCCGATCGCCCAGCACGTCGGCAAGGTGACGGGCGACACCGAGACGCTGTGGATCCTGAACCACCCCGCCCGTTACAAGCTCAGCGTGACCGAGACGGTGGAGCGGGTCGAGATGATCCAGGCCGCCGGCTGGCCCCTGGCCGCGATCGAGGTGACCGACACCGGGCTCTACCGGCCGGAGTACGACATCGACACCATCCCGCTGGTGAAGATCGCCACCGACGACGCCCACCGCCCGCCCCACTTCGGCCGCGCGTGGATCGAGGTCGACGCTGCCCGCGACCGTGACGCGATCATCCGCGCGATCCGGGCCGGCGACGTCCAGATGCGCTTCGGCGACCGCTGACGGCGGCGCCGGTTGTGGTAGCCTTGCCCGCGATGGAACGGATCGTTCGCATCGGCCACAGCCCCGACCCCGACGACGCGTTCATGTTCTACGCGCTGACGGCGGGCAAGGTGAAGATCCCGGGCGTGCGGATCGAGCACGTGCTGGAGGACATCGAGACGCTCAACCGCCGCTCGCGCACCGGCGAGCTCGACGTCACCGCGGTCTCGTTCGCGACCTACGTCCTGATCGCCGAGCAGTATCGGATGATGGATCCCGGCGCCTCCATGGGGAAGGGCTACGGGCCGATCCTGGTCGCGCGCCAGCCGATTCCGGTGACCGAGCTCGAGCACCGCGTGGTCGCCATCCCCGGCAAGCACACGACCGCGGCGCTGCTGCTGCGGCTCTACGTCGGCGACCCGCCGCTGATCGAGGTCGCCTTTGACAAGATCCCCCAAGCGGTGCTGGAGGGGCAGGCGGAGCTGGGACTGCTGATCCACGAGGGCCAGATCACCCATCGGCAGATGGGGCTGACGAAGGTGCTCGACCTCGGGGAGGCGTGGCAGCGCGAGACGGGCCTGCCGCTGCCGCTCGGGGCCAACGTGATGCGCCGCGACCTGGGCGAGGACCTGCACCGGGCCCTGTCACAGGCCCTGCGCGACTCGATCGCGTGGGCGCACGCCAACGTGGACGAGGCGCTGGAGTACGCGATGCGCTACGGACGCGGGATCGACAAGGAGACGTGCCGGCGCTTCGTGCTGATGTACGTCAACGACTTCACGCTGGCGCTGGGCGCGGAGGGCCGGGCGGCGATCGAGCGGCTCTTCTCGCTGGCCCACCGCAAGGGGCTCATCGCCGAAGTCCCGCTGATCGACCCCATCTGAGATGTGGCTCCTCGGTGTCTCGCCGTCGCACGAGGCGTCAGCGGCGCTTCTGCGCGACGGCGTCGTGGTCGCGGCGATCGCCGAGGAGCGGCTGACTCGCCTCAAGGGCGACGGGGGCAGACTTCCGCGCCGGGCGATCGAGCACGTCTTGCAGATCGCCGGCATCGATCGACGGGACGTCGATGGGATCGCCGTCGTGCCCGACCGGTTCCCCGCGGACTGCATCCGGCATCCCTCCATCGGCCGCGAGCTCGAACGGCGCATACGCTCGTGGCGCGACCGCGTGCGCGGCCGGCCGGTGCGGGACGTCGCGGTCGATCACGTGAAGCGCGCGCTGCGACGGATGGGCCGCGAGCCGATGCTGGAGCCGTACGTCCGGGCCGGGCGCTTCCTCAGACGCGAGGGCTTCCGTCCCGACACCCGGCTCCGGTTCTTCGATCACCACGCGAGTCACGCCATGGCGGCGGCCGCCTGCTCCGGTTTCGACGACGCGGTCGTCGTCACGGTCGACGGTGTCGGACATCTCGGGGTGCACCACACCTCCGGGGTGTTCCGCGACGGCAGCCTGCGGAGGCTGGCCGCCTCCGATACGCCCGGCACCTCGGCCGGGTGGTTCTACGAGGGCATCACCAAGCTGCTCGGCTTCCGGCCGCTGCGTCACGAAGGCAAGGTGCTCGGTCTCGCCGCGTGGGGCGACCCCAAGCCTCTTGCCGAGGCGTTCCGTCGCGCGCTCCGGTGCGCGCCCTCCGGTCGGACGCTGACGTCGGACTTTGCCGGACGGCCTCGGGCGGACGCCGAGCGCATGGCGTATCTGGGAGAGGTGATCCGGGGCCACTCGCGCGAGGACGTCGCGGCGGCGGCGCAGCGGACGCTCGAGGAGGCCGTGATCCCCCTCGTCCAGAACGTGATGGACGAGACGGGGGCGCGGCACGTCGCCCTCAACGGCGGGGTCTTCGCCAACGTGCGACTCAACCAGCACGTCGCCGGCCTGCCGGGCGTCGACCGCGTGTTCGTCTTCCCGGGGATGAGCGACACCGGCAACAGCATCGGGGTCGCGCTGCTGGCCCTCGCCGCCGACGATCCCGCCACGTTCGCCCGCGCTCGGCGGGCCCTCGACACCGTGTACTGGGGACCCGCGTACTCGGACGCCGAGATCGAGGACGCGCTCGCCGCCGCGGGTCTGCGCTACGGGCGCGTGCCGCAGGAGGAGCTCCCCGCGCGGGCGGCCCGCGCGGTGCACGAGGGGCTCGTGGTCGGCTGGTTTCAGGGGCGGATGGAGTTTGGCCCGCGGGCGCTCGGCAATCGAAGCATCGTCGCGAGCCCGGTCGATGCCGGGATCAACAAGCGGCTGAACGATCGCCTGAGCCGCACGGACTTCATGCCGTTCGCTCCCAGCGTGCTCGCCGAGCACGCGCACACGATCTTCCAGAACGTGGAGCCGACCCGGCACACGGCGGAATTCATGACCGTGACGCTCGACGTCGCGCCCCGCTGGCGGCCGCGGATTCCGGCCGTGGTCCACGTGGACGGCACCGCCCGGCCCCACATCGTCGTCCGTGAGAAGAACCCGCTCTACCACCGCCTGATCCAGTGCTACGAGGAGTTGAGCGGGATCCCCCTCGTGCTGAACACGAGCTTCAACGTCCACGAGGAGCCGATCGTGTGTCGGCCGGCCGAGGCGGTCCAGGCGCTGGTCGAGGGCTGCGTCGACTGCCTCGCGATCGGCCCGTTCTGGGCCGCGCGGCCGGGCGCGAAAACCTAGGGGCCTGTCGGAATGTCGAGGGGCGCCACGGCCTTCGCCGGGGTGCCCCGAGCGTTGGGGGGCCTGGGGGCCATGTCGGGGCCCCCAGGTCAAATCAAGCGGCCATGTCGAGGCCCCCAGTCCATCAATAGGTGCGAAGGATTCCGTACTCGGTCGTGCGCTGGGCGGGGGTGAAGCCGGCCTCGCGGATCAGCGTGACGATCTCCTCGACCGTGACCGTGTTCACGTAGGCGGCCGCCTTGTGGACGTTCTCCTCGAAGAGGGTGCCGCCCCAGTCGTCGGCGCCGAAGTGCAGCGCGATCTGGCCGGCCTGCTTGCCCTCCGAGAACCACGAGGCCTGCACGTGGGGGAAGTTGTCGAGGTACAGGCGCGAGACGGCGAGCATGCGCAGGTAGGCGTTCGGGCCCTTGTAGTGCTTGATCCATTTTTCAAGCAGCGTGTTACCCGGCTTGAACGACCACGGCACGAAGGCGGTGAAGCCGGCGTGCTCGTCTTGCAGCGTGCGGATGGCGTCGAAGTGGTCGAGGAGGTCGTCGACCTGCTCGACGTGGCCGTACATCATCGTCGCGGTCGACTTGAAGCCGCGCCGGTGGGCGGCGCGATGCACCGACAGCCACGCCTGGGGCCCGCCCTTCTTGGGCTCGATGCGCGTGCGCACGCGCTCGGAGAGGACCTCGGCGCCGCCGCCGGGGATCGTGCGCTGTCCGGCCTCCCACAGGTGCTCGAGCACGTCCTCCATGGTGATGTCGGCCACCTGCGCCATCGTCCGGATCTCGGAGGCCGTGAAGAAGTGCGGGGTGACCTGGGGGAAGCGCCGGCGCGTCTCGCGCACGAGGGTCAGATAGTAGTCGAGGGGCAGGGCGGGGTTGTGGCCGCCTTGCAGGAGCACGGTGGTGGCGCCCTTGGCGGCCGCGAACTCGACCTTGGCCAGCACCTCGTCCACCGTGAGCGTCCACGCTTCCGCGTCCCCCGGCTTGCGATAGAACGCGCAGAACTGGCAGTCGGTGACGCAGACGTTGGTGTAGTTGGGGTTGGTGTCGATCACGAAGGTGACGACGCGCTCTGGCAGACGGGCGAACCGGACCTCGTTGGCGAGCGCTCCGACCTCGAGCAGTGGCGCGTCGGTCAGGAGGTGGCGTCCCTCCTCGCGGTCGAGCCGCTTGCCATTGAGCGCCTTTTCGCGAATCTGCTCCAGCACGGCGCTCAGTTGTAGACCTGCACGACGTTATAGAGCGCGTCGCGCTCCACCGGGATCTTGCCGGCGTCGCGGATCATGCGGAAGAGCTGCTCGCGGGCGAGGCCGGCCGGAGTCTGGGCGCCCGAGAGATGCTGGATGCGCTCGTCCTCCAGGGTGCCGTTGACGTCGTCGGCGCCAAAGTGCAGCGCGATCGACGCGGTCTCCTCGCCCAGCGTGACCCAGTAGGCCTCCACGTGCGGGAAGTTGTCGAGGAGCAGCCGGGAGGCGGCGATCGTGCGCAGGCTGTCGGCCGGCGGCGTCTGCCGCGGCACCAGCTTCGTCGTCGCCGTCTGGTAGGCGAGGGGGACGAACGTCAGGAACCCGCCGGAGGCGTCCTGCTGCGCGCGCAGCCGGAGCAGGTGCTCGACGCGCTCGGCCGGTGTCTCCACGTGGCCGTACAGCATGGTGGCGTTGGTCTTGATGCCGAGGCCGTGCGCGATGCCGTGGATCTCGCACCAGCGGTCGGGATCGGCCTTGCCCGTGTACTTCAGGAGCTTGGCCAGGCGCGGCGAGAAGATCTCCGCCCCTCCGCCCGGCATCGATTGCAGACCGGCGACCTTCAGGCGCCTGAGCGCCTCGCTGGGCTCCAGCTTCCAGCGCCGCCAGAAGTAGTCGATCTCGGCGGCGGTGAACGCCTTGATCTGCACCTCGGGCCGGGCGGCGTGGATGGCGCCGATCATCCGCTCGTAGTACTCGAACGGCCAGTCGGGGTGGTGGCCGCCGACGATGTGCACCTCGCGCGTCTCGTCCTTCACCATCCCGACCATGTCCTCGATCGTGTGCTCGTAGCTTCCGGCCTCGCCCGGCTTGCGGGCGAAGCCGCAGAAGGAGCAGGACAGCACGCAGACGTTGGTTGGAGTGATGTGGCGGTTGATGACGAAGTAGACGCGGTCGCCCTCGCGCTTGGACTTGACGTGGTCGGCCAGGCGGCCGACGCCGAGCAGGTCGTCGGTCTCGAACAGCGCGTGTCCATCCTCGCGGGTGAGTCGCTCACCCGTGAAGACCTTCTCTGCAATGGGCTGCAGCCGGGCATCCGTGAAGCGCACACGCTCCTCCTGACGGCACGTCGAACCGGGCGGATTCGACTCTACGGGCCGCCGACGGACGCTGTCAAGGTGAATGGCGTCGCGGACTTACGTGCTTGACGCTTGCGCGCGTCGCGTGTTATCAGGACTGCGGCCGTCGACCCTCACGAGAGGATCCCCATGCTCCGACAGCTCGCCCGCCGTATCGACGCGTTCCAGGAGCGCGTGGGGCGCTTCGCCTCGTTCGTCACCCTGGCCATGGTCCTGGTCGTCTTCACCGACGTGGTGCTGCGCTACGGGCTGAGCAAGAGCTCGGTGTTCATGCAGGAGATGGAGTGGCATCTC
>JBGPZN010000481.1:0-2964 GCA_041493815.1 Methylomirabilia bacterium | reverse complement strand
GCCCGAGCGTCGAGCCGGCACGCGCGGTCACCGTGCTCGACGGGTAGCGCGACCACCCCCGGCTCGCGGAAGCACACGGTGATCACCAGGCGCCGGGCCATGCTCACTTCAGCCGGGCGGCGGCGAGGCGGGCCGCGGCGACGGCGGCGTCGGCCTCCGGCGGCTGCCAGCGGCAGGGCACGCGGCGGGCGAGCGCGCGCCTCAGACCGGCCCGGTACCAGTCGTCGGCCAGAAGGCCGCCACTCCACGAAACGACCACCGGGCGAGCCAGGCCCAGCCGCCGGATCACGTCGACCGCGAGCGCCGCCAGATGCTCCTGCCCGGCGGCGACGATCGAGCGTGCGCGAAGGTGCCCGCGGCGCGCGCGCCTCAGGACACCAGGCGCGAGGGCGGCGATGCGAGCGACCGCGTCGGGCCGGCGGGCGTAGGTGCGGGCGACGCGGGCGGCTTCGGGGCTCAGCCGCAGCCACTCACGGCCGAGCCAGAACGCCGAGCCTTCGTCGCCGATCAGCGGCCCCAGCCCGCCGGCCCGGGCCAGGCGTCCGCGGCCGTCGCGGCCGAGGATGATCGAGCCGGTGCCCGCCAGGACCAGCACGCCGGGCTGGCCACCGAGAGCGCCGAGGAGCGCGGCCTCCGCGTCGGAGATCACCTCGACGTGCTCGGCCAATCGGCGCAGCCGGCGACGAAGCGCTGCGCGCTCGGCCGAGGTCCACACGCCGCGCGCCGCGACGACCAGCGAGTCGACCCTGCGCGGTAAGAGCGTGGTGAGTTCCACTCGGCTGGCGCGCTTCACCCGGCGCGTGGCGCGCCCATCGCGAAGGATGACCGCGCGGATCCACGTACCGCCGAGATCGATGCCGACCGCGAGCGGCGAATACCGCTGTCGAGCCTGAGACATGGGCTGACGGTGCTGTCATTATGCGCAGGGGAGCCCCCGTGCGCGAGCGGCAGGAAATCGCTCCGTTAGACTACCGGCCACCGTGGCACAGGAGATGCTGGACGCTTCCTGCGGCATCAGGAGGCGGGGACCGTGGGAAAGGGCTTCATGGCATGGCTTCTGGTCGCAAGTGCGGTCGCCGCACCCACCACGGGGCCGCGCGAGATCGTCCAGGCCGCGGTCAGCCGTGTCGTCCTCGCCATCCAGCGCGCCGACAGGGAATCATCCGATCGCGCGCAGCCGTCCCGGCTCGCGATGGAGCAGCGTCGCCTCGAGGTTCGCCGCGTCGCCGCCGACCTGTTCGATTTCGACGAGATCTCTCGACGCGCGCTCTCCCGTCACTGGACGGTTCGCAGCCCCGAAGAGCAGGCCGAGTTCGTGCGCCTGTTCACCGACCTGCTCGAGCGGACCTACCTCGGGCGCATCGAGTCGTACTCCGGCGAAACGATCGTGTACATGGGCGAAACGGTGGACGGGCTGTTCGCCACGGTCCGCTCCAAGGTCGTCACGCGGCGCCGGGGCGAGACCCCGCTCGACTACCGGCTGCACCTGCGCGACGGGCGCTGGAAGGTCTACGACGTCCTCATCGACCACGTGAGCTTCGTCTCGACGTACCGGAGCGAGTTCAGCCGGATCTTGCAGAAGGAACCCTACGCCGCCCTCGTCGAGCGCCTGCGCAAGCAGAACGTTGACGCCGCCCTCGTGCGGAGCAGGTAGAGATAGAGGCCAGGCCGGGTCGCTGTGTGAAAATAGCGTGTGCCCGTTGCTTCGTCGCTGACGTGGCCTGACTACACCGTCGTCGGGCTGGCGCTCGCGGTTCTCCTCGCCATCGGCGTGGTGCTCAGCCGCCAGCAGCACGACACGGTCGACTTCTTCCTCGCGCGGCGGCGGGTGCCGTCGTGGGCGGCCTGCCTGAGCTTCCTGGCTACCGAGATCAGCGCGGTCACGATCATCTCGGTCCCGGCCACCGCCTACAGCGAGAACTGGGAGTACGCGCAGTTCTTCGTCGGCTCCAGCCTGGCCAAGCTGGCGGTCGCCTTCCTGTTCATCCCGGCGTTCTACCGCCACAACGTCACGACGATCTATGAGTTCCTGGCCCATCGCTTCGGCCAGCGCAGCCAGGTCGCGGCCTCGATCTTCTTCTTCGTGACGCGCCTGTTCGGCTCGGGCGCGCGCCTGACGCTCACGGCGGTGGCCGTCGGCTACCTGATGGGCTGGGCCCTGGTCCCCACGATCGCCGTGTTCACTCTGGTATCGATCCTGTACATCGGGACCGGTGGCGTGCAGGCCGTGGTGTGGACTAACGTCTTCCAGGCGCTGCTGTTCCTCGTCGCCGGTGCCGCGACCCTCGTCTACCTGGTCAGCCACGTCACCGGCGGCCTCGGCGCCATCGTCGCCACCGCCGGCGCGGCCGGACGCCTGAACGTCGTCGACTGGGGCCCGTCGATCACGGCGCCGGACTTCTGGTCGAGCGCCCTGACGAAGCCCAACATCGTGTGGGTGGCGCTCCTCAACGGGCTGTTCGGCTCGATGGCGGCGTTCGGGACGGACCACGACTTGATGCAGCGCCTGCTGACCGTGGAGACGCGGCGCGAGAGTCAGCGGACGCTGGCGCTGACGCCGCTCGGCACCTTTCTCACCCTGCTGATCTACCTGAGCCTCGGCGCCGGTCTCTTCACGTTCTACCAGCAGCACGGGGCCCCCGCGCTGTCGCGGGCCGACGAGATCCTGCCCCACTTCGTGGCCACCGCCATGCCGGCCGTGCTGCGCGGCCTGATGCTCGCCGCCATCGTGCTATCGTCCATCGACTCGCCGCTCGGCTCCCTGTCGGCGTCGTTCGTGACCGACATCTACCGGCCGCTCCTGGCCCGCGGCCGGTCGGAGCGACACTACCTGTTCGTCTCGCGGGTGGCCGTGCTCACGTTCGGGGTCGTGCTCGGGGGGCTGGCCTGGGCCTTCGCGTTCGTGCCGGGCCAGATGTTGTGGACCGTGTTCAAGATCGCCGGCGTGACGTCGGGCTCGCTGCT
>JBGPZN010000065.1:0-10976 GCA_041493815.1 Methylomirabilia bacterium | reverse complement strand
CGTGAGTGTGGTGAGGTAGGTGCGGGCGGCGCGCTGGACGTCGGCGATCGTGACGGCTTCGACCTGGCGGCGGAAGCGGTCAGGGTAGGTGCGGCCCACGCCCTCGATCTCGTAGAACGCCAGATACCAGGCCAGGCGCTCGTTGGTACGGCGGTCCATCTCGTAGCGGCCGAGCAGATAGCCCTTGGCGCGCGCCAGGTCGGCCGCCGACACCGCCACGTCGCGGATCTTCTGCACTTCACGCATCAGCGCCTGCTCGGCCTGGGCGGCGCTGGCGGGCGCGGTACCCAGGTAGAGGACGAGCACGCCGGGCTCGCGCACCGGATCGTAATAGGAGGTCGCCGTGTAGGCGAGCGCGCTGCGATCGCGGAGCTCGACGAACAGGCGGCCGGCCATGCCGCCGCCGAGGATGGTCGAGAGGACCTTCACCGCCGCGTGGTCGGGATGGTCCAGCGAGGGCGCCAGGCCGCCGACGAGGATCTGCGCCTGCTGGGCCGGGGCGTCGATCGCCGCGCGGCCACCGGCGGGCCGCGCCGGCGCCAGGGCTGGATCGGGCGGCAGCGCGGCGCCCGGTACGGCGCCGAACAGGCGCCGCGCCTCGGCGACGACCTCGGACGAGGAGACCTGCCCGCTCACCGCCAGCGTCATCCGCTCGGGGCGATAGAACGCGCGGTACCACGCCACGAGCGCGGCGTGGTCGATGCGAGCCAGCGACTCGCGGGTGCCCAGGCTCGGCAGCGCGTAGGGATGCGCGCCGTACATCTTGCCGTAGAGCTCGTCGAACGCCCGCGAGGACGCGTTGTCACGGCGGCGCTGCAGGCGCGAGAGCAGCCAGTCGCGCTCGCGGTCCACTTCCGCGGCGGCGAGCCTGGGCTGCAGCGCCAGCTCCGCGGTCACCTCGAGCAGCTCGCGCCAGAAGCGGGCCAGGGCGCTGGCCTGGATGCCGGAGTAGTCGACGTCGCCGGCCGCGCTGATCTTGCCGCCCAGTCCCGCGACGGTCTCCGCGATCTCGGCGCCGCCCCGCTTGGTGGTCCCCTTCACCATCACCGCGTGGGTGAAGTTCGAGATGCCGGCGTTGGCCGGCGTCTCCCAGCGCGAGCCCATCCGCACCAGCAACGCGATGGCCACGACCGGCGCCACCGGATTCTCGCGCACGACGACGGTCAGGCCGTTGTCCAGGCGCGTCGCCCGCACGCCGTCGGCCGGCGCCTGGGCCCGCGCGAGCGACGGGACGCCCAGCAGCGCCACCACGAGGCCTCCGAGCGCGAGCGCGCGCCGAGCGGTCATCGCGCCCCCGACGGCAGGAAGCGGACGCGGGCGACGTTGTCGTCGCCGAGGTACTTGCGGGCCGCGGCCTGGATCTGCGCCGCCGTCACCTGGCGCAGGCGCTCCAGGTAGCGCAGCTCGTTGTCCAGCGTCCACGTCGTCTCGGCCTGGCCGTAGGACTTGGCCAGGCCCTCGGCGGTCTCGATGTCGAAGGCGTAGGCGGACTCGGCGGTGACGATCGCGCGCTGCCGCTCGGCCTCGGTCACGCCGGCGGCCCGCACGCGACGGACGACGTCGAGGATCGCGGCCTCGGCGGCGTCCACGTTCTTGGGATCGAGCCGCGCGATGACCGACACCAGCCCCGACAGCTCGCGGGTGACGTAGCTCGCCTCGATCGACTGCACGAGGCCCTTCTCCTCGCGCACGGTCTGGTTCAGCCGCGAGCTGGGACCGTCGCCGAGGATGTAGGTCAGCAGGTCCACGGCCGAGATGTCCTCGGAGGCCAGGCCGGTGGCGGCCGCCTGCCACGCCAGGCCCAGGTACGCCTGCTGCTCGGGCCGCCGCACGTCGTCGCGCCGGCCACCGGCGAGCGACGGCACCGCCGTCGCTGGCGGGCGCGCCGACGGCCGACCGGTGAGGCGGCCGAACGTCGCCGCCGCCAGCGGCCGGACCTGGGCCGGCGTCAGCGGACCGACGACGACGAGCACCATGTTCCGGGGGACGTAGTGTTTCTTGTAGTAGGCATTGAGCCGGTCACGGGCGAGCCCCTGCACAAGCTCCCGGGTGCCGAGGATCGGGCGGCCGTAGGAATGCGCGCGATAGGCGACCTCCGACAGGCGCCGCGTGAGGAATTTCTCGGGGTCATCCTCGACGAGGCTCATCTCCTCGAACACGACCTTCTTCTCGGCCTGAAGCTCATCGGGCACGAACGCGGCGTTCACGGCGATATCAGCCAGGATCTCCAGAGCGGGCCGCACGTGCGCCGCCGGGACCACGATATCGTAGTGCGTGAAGTCGTAGGAGGTGAACGCGTTGCTGGTGCCGCCGAGGCCTTCGATGAGCTGATCGATCGAGCCCGGCGGCCGCGTGGGCGTGCCCTTGAACAGCATGTGCTCGAGGTAGTGGCTCAGGCCCAGCTCGTCGGGCTGCTCGTCGCGCCCGCCGACCTTCATCCAGACCTGCACGGCGACGACGTCGGCGGCGCGATGCTCCTGCACGATCAGCACGACACCGTTGGGCAGCACCTCGCGCGTGGGGGCGGCGGTCGCAGTCACGCGGGCGGCGGGCGGCGGCGGCGCCGAGGCCGGCATGGCGCATCCGGTGACGGCGAGCGCGAGGGCGAGGACCGCCGGGCGGAAGCCCGCGAGCGTCATCATCGGCGTGAGCCTATCACGGTGAGACGTCCCCTCCGGCACGCCTGGTTGGCGTCGCGCGCCGGCCCCGTCGCTCAGGCCAGGGCCGGGCGGCGCCGTTTCGCGAGCTTACGGACGGCCTCCCCCGCCCGGATGCCGAGGAGCACGGCCAGCACCGCCGCGTACACCCAGGGCTGGATCAGCACCTTCTTGGCGAGCCAGATGTAGTGCAGGGCGCCCAGCGTGGCCGCCACGTAGACGAGGCGGTGCAGTCGGCGCCAGGCCACGCCGCCCAGGCGCTTGATCATGCCGGTCGTCGACGTGGCCGCGAGTGGCACCAGCAGCAGCAGCGCGGTCACGCCGACGGTGATCCACGGTCGCTTGACGATGTCGTCGCCCATCGTGCGCCAGTCGAAGAAGTGGTCGAGGACGATCCACACCGCGAAGTGCAGGCACACGTAGACGAAGGCGAAGAGGCCGAGCAGCCGCCGCAGCGTCACCGGCCAGCTGATGCCGAACAGGATCCGCAGCGGCGTGAGGGCCAGGCTCGCCAGCAGCAGCCGCAGCGCGGTCTCGCCCAGCTCGCGCGTCACGTACTCGATCGGGTTGACCGTGAGATCGTCCATCCAGAAGCCGTAGAGCAGCCGGGCCAGCGGCGTGAGGGCCACGACCCACACCGCGATCTTCAGAGCGATCCGGGCCCGGCGCGACACGCTCAGTACTGCTTCGTGAGATCCATGCCCGCGTACAGGGACGCGACCTGGTCGGCGTAGCCGTTGAACATCAGCGTCTGGCGCCGGCGGAACTCACTGATGCGCCGCTCGGTGCCCTGGCTCCAGCGCGGGTGATCGACGGTGGGGTTGACGTTGGAGTAGAAGCCGTACTCCTGCGGCGCCGCCTTGTTCCAGGCGGTCTTGGGCTCGGCGTCGGTGAGCCGGATGCGCACGATCGACTTGGCGCTCTTGAAGCCGTACTTCCAGGGGATGACGATGCGCACCGGCGCGCCGTTCTGGTTGGGCAGCACCTGGCCGTACATGCCGACGGTGAGCAGCGTGAGCGGGTGCAACGCCTCGTCCAGCCGCAGCCCCTCGGTGTAGGGCCAGTCGAGCGAGCCGCCGAACACGCTCGGCTTCTGGCCGGGGAACTGCGCGGGGTCCTTCAGGGTGGTGAACTCCACGTACTTGGCCCCCGGGCGCGGCTCGACCTGCTTGAGGAGCGCCGCCAGAGGGTAGCCGATCCACGGGATCACCATCGACCACGCCTCCACGCAGCGCAGCGCGTAGATGCGCTCCTCCAGCGGCGCCAGCTTGAGGATCTCCTCGATGTCGAACGTCTTCGGCTTGGCGCAGAGCCCGTCGACCTGCACGTGCCACGGCCGCGGCTTGAGCGAGCCGGCCAGCCGCGCCGGGTCCTCCTTGTTGGTGCCGAACTCGTAGAAGTTGTTGTAGGTGGTCGCCGCCTCGATCTTGGTCGGCGCGTCGGCCACGCGATAGGCCGCGTTCGGCGTGGCCTTGAGCGGCGCGCCGGCCGGCGGCGCCGCCGCCGCCTCGCGGCCGGCGTCGAGACCGATCACGGCCAGCGCGGCCCCCACCATCAGTTCACGGCGGCTCAGGTAGAGCCGCTCGGGCGTGACGTCCGAATAGCGCAGCGTCATGATCTTCTCCCTTCGCTCAGCATCTCACGGGACGACGAACCGGTAGCCCTGGCCGTGCACGGTGTGGATGAAGCGCGGCCGGTCCGGATCGGCCTCGAGCTTGCGGCGCAGCCGCAGCACGTGGGTGTCGACGGTGCGCGTGGTGGGGAAGCGCTCGTAGCCCCACACCTCGTCGAGCAGCCGCTCGCGCGTGACGACGTCGCCCTGGTGCCCGGCCAGGTAGACGAGCAGGTCGTACTCCTTGCGCGTGAGCCGCACCTCGCGGCCGGCCCGGGTCACCCGCCGCCCCCGCCGGTGCACGCGCACGTCGCCGAACGCCAGCTCCTCGAACTTCCGGCGCGGGCCGGGCCGGCGCAGGACCGCGCGCACCCGCGCCAGCAGCTCGCGCAGCGAGAACGGCTTGGTGACGTAGTCGTCGGCGCCCAGCTCCAGTCCGCGCACGCGATCGGCCTCCTCGCCGCGCGCGGTGAGCATGATGATGGGGACGTCGAGGCCGCGCTGCCGCAGCTCGCGGCAGACGTCCCAGCCCGACCGCCCCGGCATCGTCACGTCCAGCAGGACGAGGTCGGGCGCCTCGCCGAGCGCCCGCGCCAGCCCCTGCTCGCCGCTGCTCGCCGCCAGCGTCTCGTACCCCTCGAAGCGCAGGTTGTCCTCCAGCCCCCGCACGATGGCGGGCTCGTCGTCCACGATGAGGATGCGCGGCATTCAGCTAGAAATGGGGGGCCTCGAAGGGCCCCCCAAACCCCCCTGGGCGGCTCGTGGCGCCCCGGCGGAGCCGTGGCGCCCCTCGGCGCCGTGGGGCCCCCTCGATACTCGCTCCGAGGGGCAGCCACAGCGTGAAGCGGCTGCCCTGGCCCGGCGCGCTCTGCACGGTGACCTCGCCGCCGTGGGCCTCGACGATGTGACGCACCAGGGCCAGGCCGACGCCGCTGCCGCGCCGGCTCTGGGTGTCGCTCTGGCCCACCCGGTAGAATTTCTCGAAGATCCGGGCGTGCTCGGCGGCCGCGATGCCGATCCCGTGATCGGTCACGGTCAGCGCCAGCCGGTCACCCTCGCGGCGCGCGTCGAGGACGATGCTCCGCTCAGCGCCCGAGTACTTGACGGCGTTGTCGACCAGGTTCGACAGCGCCTGTCCGATGGCGTCGGCGTCCATCGGCACGTCCGGCAGATCGGGGGCCACGCTCACCTCGACCTTGAAGCCCTGCTGCTCGAGCGGATACGTGAAGGCGTCCAGCGTGTCACGCACGAGCGGCTCCACGGCGGTCGGCACCCGCTCGTAGCGCCGGCGGCCGCCCTCGATCCGCGAGAAGTCCAGCACGTTGTCGATGAGGCGCGACAGCCGCTCGCTCTCCCGCGTGATCACGCGGTAGTACTCGCGGCGCCGCTCCTCGTCGGGCACCCGTCCCAGCTCCAGCGTCTCGCCGAACATCCGGATCACCGACAGCGGCGTCTTCAGATCGTGAGACACGTTGGCGACGAAATCCGATTTGAGCCGGGCCATCTCGGTCTCGCGACGCATGAGACGCCAGCACAGCACGATGCCGATGGCCAGGATGGCCAGCAGCACCGCGAAGGCGCCGGTGAACATCATCATCTGGCGGCGCACGACCTCGCGCGGCGCCGTTCCCGGCGGGGCGTACACCGCGACCCGCCACTCCGGCAGCGCCTCCCCCAGGCCGACGGCCAGCACCCGCTCGGCGCGGTCGAGCGGCACCCGGCTGTAGATCGGCCGGCCGGCCGCGTCGAGCACCGCCAGGATCGTGGGCGACTCGAGCCCGGCCAGCGATACCGCCAGGACGTCGCGCCGCAGCGTCTCGACGTCGCGCGAGTAGGCGGCCAGCACCGGCTCGCCGCGCGCCGTCCGCAGCATGGCCAGGCACGCCGAGGTCCCCGCCACCGTCGGGCGCTTGCCCCCGCGCTCCCAGGTGGCCGGGGGCAGCGCCCGCACCACCGGCTCGAACGTCGCGGCGTCGGCGGCGTCGCGCCAGGCGCCCGGATAGCGCAGCCGGCCGTCGCGCCCGACGAGGTAGAGCCGCCGCACCAGCGGGGCGTCGGCCACGAGGCGGTCGAGCGCCGGCGCGTCGACGGCGCCGGCGGCGAGCTGAAGCTGCAGCCGGTCGAGGAACGCCTCGTCGGCGTGGCGCAGCATCATGTCCACCTTCTGCGCCGCCATCACGGCCACGTCGCGGGCCTGCTCGCGGAAGAGCAGCTCGGCCGAGGTCTGCCACTGGCGCAGCGAGAGGTAGCCGAGCACCGCCACGACGGCCGCGGGCGCGGCGATGATGGTCAGGGCGAGCGCCGACAGCCGCGCGGTCGGCGAGCGCATCGCCGCCTCAGCCGCCCTCGCCCAGTAACTGGCGGATCATCCCCTCGGTCTCCGCGTAGGCGCCCTCACCGATGTGACGGTAGCGGAGCGTCCCCCGCTTGTCGACGAGCACGGTCGTCGGCCACGCCCGCACCCCCCACCGGTTCCAGATCGTGAAATCGTTGTCCTGCACGACGGGGTAGAGGATGCCGAGCCGCCCGGTCGCCTCGACGACCTTGTCGTAGGGCTTCTCCCAGAAGAACTCGGGGCTGTGGACGCCGACGATCGTCAGCCCGGCTTTCTGATAGCGCGTGTGCCAGTCCCGCAACTGCGGGATGACGTTGCGGCAGTTGATTCAGCCGTACGTCCAGAACTCCACGAGCACCACCCGCCCCCGGAGCGCCGGCAGCGTCAGGGGCGCGCTGTTGATCCAGGGTCCGCCGGCCACGTCGGGCGCCCCCGTGCCTGCGGCAGGCACCTGGGCGCCGGCCGGCGGCGCGGCCGCGGCCAGCACGGCCAGGGCCAACCCGATCCACCCGCGCATGCTCATCGCCGCCTCCCTCGAAAGCATAGACCACACCCGCCACTCCGAACGAGCGTGCCGGAATGGGCCGGACCGATCGTCACAGCCATGTGAAATCTTCGCCGGGGCCTGTGCAGGCCGCCTCCCCGAGGTACAGTGAGGCGCCATGGGACGCGTGCTGCTCAACGATCCCGCGCACCTCGGCGTCGTCGAGGCCGGACCGGCGGCCGGGCGCCTGCAGGCGGCGATGCTGTCCGCGCTCGGCGCCCACACCAATCTCGAGGGGCGCGTGGACTACGCGCGGCTGGGCGCCTCCGCCGAGTTCGCGGCGGCGACCGAGGCCGCGCGCAGGCTGGGCGGCGCCCGCCTCGACGCGCTCACCCGCCGCGAGGACCGCCTGGCGTTCTGGCTCAACGTCTACAACGCGCTCGTGCTGCACGGCATCGTGCGCCTCGGCGTGCGAACGAGCGTGCTGCGCGTGTGGAACTTCTTCGGCCGCGTCAGCTACCGCGTCGGCGGCCTGACGTTCTCGCTCGACGACATCGAGCACGGCCTGCTGCGCGGCAATCGCCGCCGTGCGCTGCCGCCCCTGCGTCCCTTCGGCTCGCGCGATCCGCGCCTGGCGCTGGCGGTCACACCGCCCGATCCGCGCTACCACTGCGCGGTCACGTGCGGCGCCGCCTCCTGCCCGCCGGTGAGCGTGTATCGCGCCGACGCGGTGGACGCCCAGCTCGACCTGGCCGCGCGCAACTTCGTCAACCAGGAGGTCGCGCTCGCCGGCCACCGCGTCCTCTGCTCGCGCCTCTTCAAGTGGTACCGCGAGGACTTCGAGGTGGCCGGCGGCCTCGGCACGTTCCTGCTCCGCTACCTCGACGAGGGCCCCGTCCGCGCCGCGCTGGCCGCCGGCGCCACGCCGTGCGAGGGCTTTCGACCCTATCGATGGACGCTCCAGCACCCGCCGCTCACCTGACGCCGGCCGCGGCGCCCTTCCGCCACCTCACCGCGCTGTGGGTGCAGGTCACGGGGACGTATTGCAATCTTCAATGCGTCCACTGCATCAACGCCAGCGGCCCCCGCGACCCGTGGCTGGCGCCGATGGACGCCGACGCCGTCCGCGGCTGGGTGAACGAGGCCGCCGAGCTTGGCGTCCGGGAGATCTACTTCACCGGCGGCGAGCCGTTCCTGCACCCCGAGATGCTGCCGCTGCTGGCGCACGCGCTGGAGCGCGCGCCGACGACCGTGCTCACCAACGGCACCCTCATCGACGAGCCGATGGCCGACGCGCTGGCGGCGCTGGCCGCGCGCGCACGCTACTCGCTGGAGCTGCGCGTCAGCCTCGACGACCCGGACCGCGAGCGCAACGACGCGATCCGCGGGCGCGGCGCCTTCGAGCGCGCGCTGCGGGCGATCCGCCACCTGCAGATGCGCGGGCTGCTGCCGATTCTCACCGCCACCGAGGTCGAGACCGCGCCGGCCGGCGACGGGCTCTACGATCGCCTGCGCCGGCTGCTGCTCGACGCGGGCGTGAGCAAGCCGCGGGTGAAGATCCTGCCGCTGTTCCCGGTGGGACGCATGGCCGGCCACGGGGGCGGGACGGTCAGTGCCGAGATGCTGGAGCGCATCGATCCCGCCCGCCTGCAGTGCTCGGACTCGCGTGCGGTCGCCACCGGCGGCGTCTACGCATGTCCGATCCTGTCCGGCCTGCCCGAGGCGCGGATGCACGCCTCCTCGCTCGCCGCCACGCTGGCGCCCACGCCGCTGTCGCATCCCGCCTGCCTCGTCTGCTGGCAGACGGGCGCGACCTG
Source organism: Methylomirabilia bacterium (assembly GCA_041493815.1). Taxonomy (GTDB): domain Bacteria; phylum Methylomirabilota; class Methylomirabilia; order Rokubacteriales; family CSP1-6; genus AR5. The sequence goes on along the minus strand of JBGPZN010000065.1, from coordinate 2,071 downwards.
CCGGAATCTTTGACGTGGGGGACCCCGAAATGGCCCCCCACACCCCCCAGTGAACACGTTCATCGAGCCCCGCGCGTTCCGTCGCATCGCCGTCTTCGGCGGCGTGTACAGCAATGCCCACGCGCTGGCGGCGACGCTGGCCGACGCGCGCGGCCGCGACGTCGACGCCGTGTTCTGTCTCGGCGACCTCGGCGCGTTCGGTCCGCATCCGGATCGCGTCTTCCCCCTGCTCCACGACGCCGGCGTCCGGGTCATCCAGGGCAACTACGACCAGGCGATCGGCCTCGGCCACCCGGATTGCGGGTGCGGCTACACCGATCCGCGCGACAACCACTTCGCCCGCCTGAGCTACGCCTACACGCTGGCGCGCACGTCGACGGAGAACCGGCGGTGGATGGCGGCGCTGCCCGGCCACCGCCGGCTCACGCTGGGCGAGTCCCGCACGCTGCTCTGCCACGGCTCGCCGCGCGCGATCAGCGAGTTTCTCTGGGAGTCGACGACCCCCGACGGGATGGCCCGCCGCCTGCTCGACCACGCCGAGGCGGAGGTCATCCTGTGCACGCACAGCGGGATCAAGTGGCACCGCCGGCTGGCCGACGGCCGCCACCTCGTCAACGTCGGCGTGATCGGCCGCCCCGAGAACGACGGAACCCCGCGCGTGTGGTACACGCTGCTGACCGCCGAGCCCGGTCGCGACCTCGCGGTCGAGTTCGTGCCGGTCGCCTACGACCACGAGACGCTGGCGCGCGAGATGGAAGCCGAGGCGCTGCCGCCCGAGTTCGTGCAGACGGTGCGCACCGGCTGGTGGACGACGTGCCTGGAGGTCCTGCCGGCGCGCGAGCGGGCGCGGGGCCGCTTCTGATGGCGCCCTGGCTGTCGATCGTGATCCCGGCCCGCCACGACGCCGAGGCGCTGGCGCGCACGCTCGATCACCTGCAGCGGCTGCCGGGGATCGACGGCGCCGAGGTCATCGTGGCCGCCGCCGGCGACACCGCCGGCACCGCGCGCGCCGTGGCGGGCCGCGCGCGCCTGCTGCAGCCGGACGGCTCCACGCGCGCCGAGCTGATGAACGCCGGCGCCGCCGACGCCCGCGGCGAGGTGCTGTTCTTCCTGCATGCCGACTCGTTCCCGCCCGCCGACGCCCTGGCGCTCATCACGCGCACGCTCGCCGACCCGCGCGCCGTCGGCGGCGCCTTCGAGCACCTGTTCGCCGAGCCCGTGTGGAGCCTGCGGGCGATCACGTGGATCAACCGCGTGCGCTACCGCCTCACCCGCAACTACTACGGCGACCAGGGCCAGTTCGTGCGCGCCCCGGTCTTCCGCGCGCTGGGCGGCTACCGCCCCCTGCGCCTCATGGAAGATCTCGACTTCGCGCAGCGCCTCAAGCGCCGCGGCCGCAGCGTGCTGATCCGCACTCCCCTCATCACCTCCGGCCGCCGCTTCCTCGCCCGCGGCCCCTGGCGCACGTTCCTCTTCATCGTCTGGCTCCTCGCGCGGTGGACGCTACGGCTGGACACCGAACGCTACGCGGAGAAATGGCGCGGCCCCGCCAACCGCCCGCCCGGCACCCCCTGGTCCCCCACGCGATCTCAAACCACTCGCTGCCCATGATCCTCGTGACGGGCGCCACCGGCTTCATCGGCCGCGAGATCGTCGCCCGCCTGCTGGCGGCGGATCGACCGCTGGCCGTGCTGGCGCGCGGACGCGACGGTGCCGACGCGCGGACGCGCGTGGCGGCAGCGCTCGGCGACGCCGCCGCCCTCGAGCGCGTGGAGATCGTCGAGGGCGACCTCGGCGCGCTCGACGCCGGCCTCGATCCCGTGGACCTTCGCCGCCTGCGCGACCGCGTCGAGACGCTGGCCGATCCCTCGCCGCTGGAGCGCCGCGTGGCCAGGATGCTCGAGCCCTATCGGGCGTACCTCACGCAGGACGGCCACGGTCCTGACCGCGTGCGGTGTCGCGCGACCGACGCTGGCGCCGGCCGAGGTGCACCATCTCATCAAGCTCGCCCTGCACGGGCCGGACGTCGACGGCGCGGAGGCGCGCCGCGAGCTTTCGGCCGTGCTCGACG
>JBGPZN010000414.1:0-3541 GCA_041493815.1 Methylomirabilia bacterium | reverse complement strand
AGCTCCACCGCGATGGCGCGGCCGATGCCCTGGCTGGCGCCGGTGACGATGGCGACGCGGTCCCGCAGCGTGTCGGCCGAGAAGCCCATCCGCGCGCTATTGAATGACCGAATGGGGGGTCGCGACGATCCGCGTGACCTTGATCTGCTCGCGGTCGATCAGCGTCGGGACCTTGGGCGAGATCTCGTTCTTCCAGTAGTCGCTCTGGTAGACGGCGTCGTACAGGCGCTTGCGCTCGCCCTCGTTCTCGAAGCGGCGGAGCCACACGTACACGCTCGGGTCCTCCTCGCCCACGAAGCTGCCCAGGATCACCATCCCCATCTTGACCTGGAAGGGGATGATCTCCTCCTCCATGCACTTCACCCACTGCTCCTGCATGCCCGGACGGACGTGGTACTGCCGGAGCTCGAAGAACATCCTGACCTCCCTGGCTCGGGCGCCCGACCTGGCCGCCCGGCGCCGCAAGAGTACACCGCGGGGGCCGGGCGTGCGCCGTTACCACCGGTTCAGGCGCTGCCTGGGCGAAACCAGATCCACGATCGTAAGCAGCACCTGGTCCAAGCGCTCTCTCAGCAGGCGCTTTTCATCCCAGGGAAGGCCGCGACGCTGACCTGTCGCGCTGTCTCGATACCACTGGAGTAGCTCCGCCTTGGTCCAGGTCTTTTTCAGAACGAGCGGCGAAATCGCGCTGAATTCCAGGTGGACGCCCCAACCCTCAACCGAAGCATCCACCATCGGGAGCGTTCCGTTGGCAGGCAGGGCCATCCTGGACAGGCGACGTTCCAGCTGCTGCTTTGTGCGCGCCGCGATCAAGTCCCCCCCGACGTAGCAGAGAATGGGGTACCGCGGCCTGCGATACACGTAGGTCAGCTTCACATCCGACCTCCCGGCTGGCGCGGCCAGGCCAGCACTTCATTCCATGGAGTCGCCGTGGCTCACCGTAACGCGGGGGCGCCTCAAGAGGCAAGGGACCGGCTAGCAAGGACGGCCCGTACACACCGCGTGTATGATTCTGTCCCGATGGCAGGCGCGACCTCTCCGGCCGAGACTCCAGTGGCGCGCACTCCCACGCTCGAGATCGCCTATGAAGCTTCCGGCCCACCGGCCGGCTTCCCCGTGATCCTTCTGCACGGCTTCCCCGATGACGTCCATGCCTACGACACGGTCGCGCCGCCGCTGGCGGCGGCCGGATACCGCGTGCTCGTCCCCTACCTGCGCGGCTACGGGCCCACGCGGTTCCTCGCCGCCGCGGCGCCCAGGATGGCCCAGCAGGCCGCGATCGGCCAGGACCTCCTCGACTTCCTGGACGCGCTCGGCATCGGCAACGCTGCCCTGGCCGGGTACGACTGGGGAGGTCGCGCGGCCTGCATCGCCGCCATCCTGGCGCCCGAGCGTGTCCGCGCGCTGGTCACCATCGGCGGCTACAACGTGCAGGACACGCTGGCGCCCCCGCGCCCGGCTTTGGCCGCGCAGGAGCGCGCGTACTGGTACCAGTGGTACTTCAACACCGAGCGCGGGCGGCTGGGGCTCGAGCAGAACCGCCGCGACATCTGCCGGGTGCTGTGGCGCGACTGGTCGCCGAGCTACAAGTTCGACGACGCGACGTTCGAGCGGACGGCGGTATCCTTCGACAACCCCGATTTCGTGGACATCGTGATCCACTCCTATCGCCACCGTCACGGCAACGCGCCGAGCGATCCGCGGTTCGACGAGATCGAGCGTCGCCTGGCCAAGCGCCCGCCCATCACGGTCCCCACGGTCATCCTGCACGGCGGCGACGACGGCGTGAGCCTGGCGCGCCGCTCCGAGCGTGAGCTTTCGCTCTTCCCGGCCGGCACCGCGAGCCACGTCGTGGCCGGCGCCGGCCATTTCCTGCCGCGCGAGCAGCCGGGCGCGGTCGCGGTCGTGGACGCGCTGTTGACACTGCTCCGCTAAGCGAGGCGACATGCGCATCGAGATCATCTGCACCGGCGACGAGGTGCTCACGGGCAAGATCGTCAACACGAACTTCTCCTACATGAGCCAGAAGCTGGAGGACGTCGGCCTGTCCGTGGCGTGGGAGACGACGGTCGGCGACGATCGCGAGAGCCTGCTGCAGGCGTTCCGGCTGGCCGGCCAGCGCGCCGACGCGGTCATCGTCAACGGCGGCCTCGGGCCCACGATCGACGACCTCTCCCAGGAGATCGCGGCCCAGGCTGCCGGTTGCGAGCTGGTCCTGTGCGAGGAGTGGCTGACGAAGATGGAGGACTTCTTCCGCCGGCGCAGCCGGGTGATGCCGCCCAACAACAAGAAGCAGGCGATGCTGCCCAGCACCGCGGAGATGATCGACAACCCGGTCGGCACCGCCTGCGGCTTCGCGCTGGACATCGGCCGCGCGCGCTTCTTCTTCACCCCCGGCGTGCCGCGCGAGCTGCGGCGCATGCTCGAGGAGCAGGTCATCCCGCGGCTGCTGGCGCGCAGCGGCCAGCAGACGGCGATCTTCCTGAAGCGGTTCCATTCCTACGGGCTCGGCGAATCGCACGTCGACTCGCTCCTGACCGGCGTGGAAGAGCTGGTGCCCGATGGCAGCGTGAAGCTCGGCTTCCGCGCGCACTATCCGCAGCTCGAGACCAAGCTGACGATTCGCGGGGCGGACATGGGCGACATCCGCGCGAAGCTGGCGCCGGTGGAGCGCGAGATCCGCAAGCGCCTGGGCAACTTCATCCTGGCCGAGGACGACCAGACGCTGGAGGGCGTCGTGCTCGGCGAGCTGGCGGGCCGTCACGCGACGCTGTCGGTCGTGGAGACCTTCACCAGCGGCCAGGCCTCCGCGCGTATCGGGCACCTGCCGGGCGCCGAGAAGGTCTTCCGGCGCGGCATCGTGGCCCGCGACCTCGGCGAGGTGTACACGGCCGTCGGTCTCGAGGGCGCGCCGCCCGCGGGCGAGCTCACGCGCGAGACGGCGGAGGCGGTGGCGGCGGCGGCGCGGCGGCAGACGGGCGCCACGCACGCGCTGGCCGTGCTGATCGATCTCGACGACGGCGCCGACCGGATCGAGTTCGGCGGCTCGATCTGCCTGGCGATCGCGACCGAGGGCGAGGTCGCCTCGCGACGCAGCCGCATCGTGGGCGGCCGCGAGTGGGTGCGGCTGGGCGCGGTCGAGATGGCGCTGGACTGCCTGCGTCGCTACCTGCAGGGGCTGCCCGTCGTCGAGCGGATCGATTTCGAGAAGGTGTGAGCTCGCCGGCGGCGCTCAAGAACGTCCTGGTGCTCCTGCTCACCGGCGCCGCCGGCTACGTCGACGCCGTCAGCTTCCTCTCCCTCGGTCGCGTGTTCACCGCCAACATGACCGGCAACACCGTGCTCCTGGGCCTGTCGGTCGTGCTGGGGGACGCCGAGGGCGCCGGCCGCGCCCTGCTCGCGCTCGGCGGCTTCCTGGCCGGCGGCGTGGCCGGGGCCTGGATCGCGTACCGGGGGCCCAGCGAGGAGGGTTGGCCGCGCGGCGTCACGATCGCGCTCATCGTCGAGTGCGTGCTGCTGGCCGCGCTGGCCAACGATCGCT
>JBGPZN010000357.1:0-4013 GCA_041493815.1 Methylomirabilia bacterium | reverse complement strand
GCAGGCTCGGATCATACCGCCGCAGGATGGTCACGTGCCGCTCCCGCGCGGTCTCCTCGCTGAGCAGCGCGATCCGCTCGAGGAGCTGGTGGAGGTTCAGCGGCACCGGGTGGATCGGCGCCGGCTTGGCGAGGTTCAGCAGCGTCTCGATGATCCGGTTGACGCGGTCCACCTCGCTCAGCAGCACGCGCGCGTACTCGTGCAGCGACGACTCCGGTCCCAGCTCGCGCTCGAGGAGCTGGACGGCACCGCGGATGGCGCCGAGCGGGTTGCGGATCTCGTGGGCGAGGCCGACGGCCATGCGACCGGCCGCCGCCAGCGTCTCGCCGCGCCGTACCTCGGCCTCGAGCTGGCGGATCCGGGACAGGTCACGCACCACGGCCACCGCGGCCTCCACGCGGCCGGCGCGATCGAACAGCGGCGCCGTCACGATGCTCACCGGCACCTGGCGGTGATCGGGCCGCTCGATCACGCCCTCCGCCTCCGAGCGGCTCTCACCGGTCGCCAGCGTCTCCGACAGCCGGCGCACGAGCGACGCGTCGGCGGCGAAGAGCTCCTTCAGCAGCCGTCCCTCGGAGCGGCGCGCGGAGCGCTCGGCCAGCACCTCCGCCGCGGAGTTCCAGAACACCACGCGCAACGCGTCGTCGACGGCGATGACGGCATCGGGCAGGCCGGCCAGGACGGATTGAAAGTTCATTGTAGCGAGTGGCGCGAGGCCGGCTCGATACGTGGGTGGCCTGGTCTGGGCACGCGGGGCACTGTTTGTAGCGAGTGGCGCGAGCGCGGGTCGGGACGAGGGTGGCCCGGCCGAGGCGCGGGGTGGCTCCGCACGTCCGGGCCACCCGCGGGGTATTGCCGCGTCACGCGAGAGCCAAATCGGGTTGGGCGTTCAGGGTCAGCGGGGCGCGCTCGCCGGCGGCGAGGCGGGCGGCGCCGGCGGCGGTGATCATCGCCGCGTTGTCGGTGCACAGGCTCGGCGGCGGAATGTGCAGGTGGATCCCGTGCTCGTCGGCGGCCGCGGCGAGCGCCAGGCGGAGCGGGCCGTTGGCGGCCACGCCGCCGGTCAGGACCACGCGCTTGACGCCCACGTCCAGCGCCGCCCGTACCGTTCGGCGCACGAGCATCTTCACCACCGCCGCCTGGAACGACGCGGCCACGTCGGCCACCCGTGTCTCGTCGAGCGGCCGGTGCCGCTTGACGTACTGCGAGACCGAGGTCTTGATACCGCTGAACGAGAAGTCGCGGGCGCCGTCGGTGATCTGCGCCAGCGGGAACTCGATCGCCCGCGGATCGCCGCGCTCGGCCGTGCGCTGGACGATCGGCCCGCCGGGGAAGCCCAGGCCCAGGAGCTTGGCCACCTTGTCGAACGCCTCGCCGGCCGCGTCGTCGCGCGTCTGCCCGACGAGCCGGTACGTCAGCGGGGCCGGCGCGTGGTAGAGCGCGGTGTGGCCGCCGGAGACGACGAGCGCGACGAACGGGTGCTCGGGCGGGTCCTCGGTCAGGAATGCGGCGTAGATGTGCCCCTCGAGGTGGTTGACGCCGATCAGCGGCAGGCCGTGGGCCCACGCCAGCGCCTTGGCCATCGAGCAACCGACCAGCAGCGAGCCGACGAGGCCGGGTCCGTAGGTGACCGCGATGCCGTCGAGATCGCCGAGCGCGACGCCGGCGTCGGCCAGCGCCTTGTCGACGACGGGAACGATCATCTCGATGTGCCGGCGCGAGGCCAGCTCGGGCACGACCCCACCGTAGGGGGCGTGGACGTCGTCCTGCGAGGCTACCACGCTCGAGAGCACGCGCCTGCCGTCGGCAAGGACGGCGGCGGCCGTCTCGTCACACGAGGTCTCGATCCCGAGCACCAGCTTGGACATCGCGACCGCCCCTGCCTCTTTCCCGGGCACGCTCGGCCAGAAACACGAGAGGCGATGAAGGCCGAGCGCCGCGGGCCGCCCGGCCGGCATCGCCTCCGCGGATGCTAGCTCAGCCCTGCGACTTCGCGGTCCGCAACGTCTTGATCACCTCGAGCGCCTTCTGCAGCTGCACGTCCTTCTTCATGTCCTCGAGCGGGTCGGCCGAGGGCAGCGGCCGCTCCTTGAGCACCGGCTCCTTGGGCACTTCCACCACGACGTCGGGCGTGATGCCCTTGCCATGGATCGAGCGGCCCTTGGGGGTGAAGTACTTGGCCGTCGTCAGGCGCAGGCCGGAACCGTCCGAGAGCGGGATGATCGTCTGCACCGAGCCCTTGCCGAACGTCTGGGTGCCAACGATCGTCGCCCGTCCCCAGTCCTGCAGGGCGCCCGCGACGATCTCCGAGGCCGAGGCGCTGCCCTGGTTGACCAGGATGACCATCGGCATCTGCGAGTAACCGCGCTTGGCGTGCGCCGAGAAGCGCATGTTCTGGTTACGCACCCGGCCCTCGGTGTAGACGACCAGCTTGCCGTCGTCGATGAACTTCTCGCTCACCTCGACCGCGGCGGTCAGCAGCCCGCCCGGATTGTTGCGCAGGTCGAGGATCAGCGCCTTCATGCCGTCCTTCGAGAACTTCTCCAGCTGGGTCTCGAGGTCGTGCGGGCTCTGCTCCTGGAACTGCCGCAGCTTGAGGTACTCGACGCCGTCGCCCATCGGGACGGCCTTGACCGACTGCACCTTGATCTGCTCGCGGACGATGTCGAAGTCCTTCGGCTCCGCCCAGCCCTCCCGCAACACGGTGATCGTCACCTTGCTGCCCGGCTTGCCGCGCATCCGCTTGACGGCGTCGGCCAGCTGCATGTCCTTGGTCGACAGCCCGTCGATCTTGACGATGCGGTCACCGGTGAGCAGGCCGGCCCGGTAGGCGGGCGTGCCGTCGATCGGCGACACCACGGTCAGGATGTCGTCCTTCAGCGTGATCTCGATGCCGAGCCCGCCGAAGCTGCCCGAGGTCTCCACCTGCATCTCGCGATAGCTGTCGGGATCGAGGAACGAGCTGTGCGGGTCCAGCCCGCGCAGCGTGCCCTTGATCGCGCTGTAGATCAGCTCCTTGGGCGGTACCTCGTCCACGTACTGGTTCTGCACGATGGACAGCACCTCGGTGAACAGGCGCAGCTGCTCGTAGGTGGCCGCGTTGTCCGTGACCTTGCTGACGGCCGAGCCACCCAGCGAGAGCGTTAGCACGACGAGCAATGCGCCGATGACGAGTCCCTTCCTCATGGATTCCCCCTGACCGACCCCTCTCAGCTCCGTTGCCGGAGCCACTGCTCCGGGTCCTGTGGCTTGCCTTGATAGCGAACCTCGAAGTACAGCCGCGGTCCGTCCAGCGATCCCGTGTCCCCGACCGTCCCGATGCGCTGGCCCTGCCGCACGTCGTCGCCTTCCTTCACGCCGACCTCGGCCATGTGCGCATAGAGCGTGTAGTACTCGTTGTCGTGATCCAGGATGATGAGGTTGCCGTAACCCTTGAACCACCCCGTGTAGACGACGTGGCCGCCGAACACCGCCGCCACGTCCTTGCCCTCGTTGGCCTCGATGTCCACGCCGTTGCGGAACGTCCGCGTACCGAAGCGCGGATGCACCTGGGCGCCGAACGCGGCGATGATGCGGCCTTCCGTGGGCCAGGGCAGGCGGCCCCGGAGTGTGCCGAAGCCCACACCGGGCGGGACCACGCCCCCCTTGGGCGGCGGCACCCGGGCCAGACGGCGCTGCTTGGCCTGCAGGTCGCCGATGAAGGCCTCGAGGCGGCGGGTCGCCTCGGTGAGCTCGCCGACCATCCGCTCGTGGTAGGTACGCTCGTCGCGCACCTTGGCGAGAAGGACGCGCCGCTTGGCGGCGTCGCGGTCGGCATCGGTTTGTTCACGCTGGGCGTCGGACTTGAGATCGGCAAGCTCCCGTTGCCGGGCCTCTTCCCGGCGCCGGCGGTCGTCCAAGCGGTCTGAGGTTCCACGATACTCCTGGATGAGGCGGGCGTCTAGAGCGGCCAGGCTCGTGAGGTGACGCACGGCCACCGCCCGGGCGACGGGGTCGTCGCCGGACAGCAGGAG
>JBGPZN010000134.1:0-8256 GCA_041493815.1 Methylomirabilia bacterium | reverse complement strand
GCGTCGTAACTTCGCCTCGAGTGCGCGCCCGGAGCGGGAACTGTGGTTTGGGCGGCGGTGTTTTGCGATCGGGGTGTATCGGTGTCATGATCGATTTCTCATGAGTGAGCGAGCGCGATGAAGAATTGGCTGAAGGTCCGCTTCATCGCCGGGTTCTTCGTGACCGTTCCCGCCATCGCCACCGCGTGGATCCTGTGGATCTTCTGGAGCTGGATCGACGACCGCTTCGCGCCGATCTACGAGCGGATGCTCGGCCGCCCGGTCTCGGGCTGGGGCCTGGGGTTCCTGACCGCGGTCTCGATCATCCTGCTGATGGGTATCTTGGCCCGCAACGTGGTCGGCCGGCGGGTGCTCTCGTTCGGCGACAAGGTGCTGCACCGGGTGCCGGTGTTCCGCCTGCTCTACCCGTCGATCAAGATGCTCATCGACTCCTTCTCGCCCGAGCGCCGGGGCTCGTTCAAGGCGGTGGTCCTCGTGCAGCATCCCCGGGAGGGGACGTGGGCGTTCGCGTTCGTCACCAGCGAGCTCACGCTGGAGTCGCCGGTCGGCAAGGGCGAGATGGTCACCGTCTTCGTCCCGACCAACAACCTCTACCTCGGCGACGTGGTCGTCGTGCCCCGCAGCGACGTGATCTTCACGGGCCTGACGGTGGAGGAGGGCCTGCGAGTCATCCTGTCGGCGGGAACCGCGACCCCCAACCACTTGCCCCGCGTGTAGCTCGGCCTAGGGCGAGACCTTCGCTGCCCAGTCGGCCAGCGCCGCGTCGAGAGCCTCCAGACCGGTGACGAAAAAGTGGTCGGCGCCGTCGATCACGGTGACGATCGCCCCCGGCATCACCGTCGCCAGGGTGGCCAGGGCCGGGCGGGGACAGTACGGATCCTCGCTGCCCGCCACGACCAGGAACGGACCGGCGATCGCCAGCGGACCGGGGCGCTGCCAACCGGGGGTGACCAGCGGGGGGGCGATCAGGGCGAGCCCGGCCAACGGCTCACCGCCCGCGGCCACGGCAGTCGCCATGGAGGCGCCGAACGAGTAGCCGGCCAGGGCGACCCGGGCAGGGGGTGCCAGCTGGCGGCGAAGGTCGGTGAGGGCGGCGCGGACGTCGTCCCGCTCGCCGCAGCCTTCGTCCCATGTGCCGGCGGAGGCGCCAACCCCTCGAAAGTTGAAGCGCAGCGTGGCCAGGCCCCGTCGGGCGCAGGCCTCGGCGGCGACGACGACGATGGGGCTGTCCATGTCCCCGCCGTAACGGGGGTGCGGATGGCAGAGCACCACACCGAGGCGGGCGCCTGGCGGCAGCGCCAGGGCGGCCTCCAGCGAGGGCTCGCCAGGGATCGTGACCGGTCGTTCGGCTATCATTCAGGCCCGAGAATAACGAGGGGGGGAGGAACCGTCCAACGGACGTGTTGACCTGCTACCGGACTCGACGACGCATCGGAGGCTACCTGGACGGGGCGCTGGACCAGGAGACGGCGCGCTCGGCGGCTGCTCACCTCGCTTCTTGTGGGAATTGCCAGCGAGATGCCGACGAGCTGCGCCGTCTCCGAGGGCTGCTGCGGAGCAATCTCGCCCCGGCCGAGCCCGACTGGACCGGCTTCTGGCAGGGCGTCGTACGCGGGATCGAGGACCAGCGCGACGCCAGGCGGGTGCCGGCCAAGCGACCGTGGTGGCAGCCGGCGCGCCGGCCGAGCTGGGCGCTGGGCGGCGTGCTGGCCGCGGCGCTGCTCATGTCGATTGGCGTCTGGCAGTGGACGCCGGGGGCGAGGCTGATAGATGCTGGGGTGCTCGTCACCTCCGCGAGCACGGAAGATCCGCGGGGCACGGTCATGGTGTACTCGAACGCGGAGCAGGACGTGGCGGTCGTCTGGGTCTTCGGCCTGGATAGGGACTGACTACCGGGTCTTGATCGCCGCTAGGCGCTCGCGGGCCATGGGCGTTTCCTCGGCCTGCGGGAAGTTCGCGACCAGGTACTCCAGCCGCTGCTGCGCCAGCCCGGGCTGCTTGAGCTCGATCAGCGCCAGCGCCTCCTTGTACAGCGCCGTCGGCGCCTTCTCACCCCGCGGGTAGTTCGCCACCACCTTGCGCAGCTCCTGCACCGCCTGCTCGAGCTCCTGCGCCGCCCTGTCCGCCTGACCGGCGTTGGCGTGGCTTCGCGCCTGGCTGAAGTGGCTCTCGCCGATCCAATACTGCGCGTTGCCGGCCAGCGGATGATCGGGGAAGCGGCGCAGGAACTCGCGAAAGCCGGCCATGGCCAGGGCGTAGCTGCCCTTGCTGAAGTCGATGTAGGCGGCCTGGTAGATGTCCTGCGGCTGCAGCGCATTCGTCGAGGGCCGGGCGCCTGCGGAGGCGGAGGGCGTCGCGGTCGCCGGGGGCGGGGCTGTCGCCGGCGGCGGAGTGCCGAGCCCGGGCGACGTCCCCGGGGCTGCCGGCGTCGGTGACGCGCCGGGCGTCACGGGGGTGGCGGTCCGCGGGGCGCCGGGCGCGGCGCCGCGAAGCTGGCGCCCGAGCGCGTCGACGCGGGACGACAGCTCGTCGACGCGCGCGACGAGCTCGGTCAGCGAGGTGGTGAGGCCGTCGAGCCGGCGCGTCAGCGCGGTGAGCTGGCGCTCGCTCTCCGTGCCCTGGGTGCGCAGGCGAGCGTCCACCGCGCGCAGCGCGGCGCTCTCCGCGTCGCTGCGCGCGCGCTGGGCGGCCTGCTGGGCCGCGGCGACGTCGCCGCGCAGCTCGACCAGATCCTGCTGGGTGGCGGTACCGGTGACGTCGGCGACGCTGGCACAACCGGCGAGGAGGACCAGCGCAACGGCGGGTAACCCGGCGACGAGGCGGCCGCGCGGCCGCCTCGTCGACTCACCAAGCGCTAACGCGCCTTCACGAGGAAGTGCGCGCGGCGGTTCTTGGCCCAGCACTCTTCGGTCTTCTGCGTGCACGTGGGCCGCTCCTCACCATAGCTGATGATCGTGATGCGACTGGCCTGCACACCCTGCGAGACGAGATAGTTCATCGTCGACTTGGCGCGGCGCTCGCCCAGGGCGAGGTTGTACTCGTTGGTGCCGCGCTCGTCGCAGTGTCCCTCGATGAGCACCAGATGATTCGGGTTCGACTTCAGCCAGCCCGCGTTGGCGTCGAGGGCCTTGGCGTCGGTCGGCCGGATGTCGTACTTGTCGAAGTCGAAGAAGACGTCCCTGAGGTTCTCGTTCGCCGCGAATTCGGACGGAACCGGCCGCGCGGCCGGCGCTGCCGTCGAGCCCGGCGCCGGCGCTGCCATCGAGGGACCGGTGCCGCCGGGAGGCGTCATCATCGAGGGTGGAGCCCCCGACGGAGTCGAGCCGCCCGGAGAAGGAGTGGTCGCCGCTGCACCAGTGGGTGCGGGTGCCGCCGCCTGGGTGGTCGCCGGACGCTTCGCGCAACCTGCCAGAAGCACCCCAAAAACCAGCAGCGACGCGATCGTCACGTGGGCACAGCGGCTTAGCATGTCGCCTCCTTTGTTGACCGGCGCCTGAACGTCCTGCAGCACGAAAAGCCTATCACGGCAGGCGAGGAGACCACGAAGGACTTGTGCTCTCGGTGCCCCCCCGCGTGATCGGCGTCGCCGCCGTGCCGTCGGCGAGCATGGCGAAGATCTGCCAGCGGCCGAGGCGGTTGGACTGGAACGCCAGGTGGCGTCCGCTCGGGGCCCACGTCGAAGACTGGTTGTCGCCGCCGTTGGTCAAGCGGCGGGGATTGGAGCCGTCGACGTCCACGAGCCAGATGTCGTGCGAGCCGGCGCGCTGCGTGTACGCGATCGTATCGCCGCGGGGTGACCATCGCGGCTGCGTGTGGAATCCGCCCGAGGTGAGCTGGCGGACGTTCAAGCCTTGCTCGTCCATCACATAGATGTTCGGCGAGCCGGCGCGGTCGGAGAGGAAGGCGATCTGCCGCCCGTTGGGTGACCAGCTCGGCTCGCTGTCGATGCCGGCGTGGCGCGTGAGCCGGCGCATCGCGCCGCTGGCGAGGGTGAGAACGTAGATCTCCGGGTTGCCGTCCTTGCTGAGCGTCATGGCCAGGCTGCGGCCGTCGGGACTGAACGCGGGCGCGATGTTGACTCCCTGGAAGGCCGCCACCGCTTGCTCTGGCCGTCGCTCGAACGGGAACGCGCGATAGAGATCCGGATACCCCTGCTTGAAGGACGTGAAGGCCAGCGACCGCGCGTCGGGGCTCCACACTGGCGACAGGTTGATCGAGCCGTTGCGTGTCACCGGCGTGCTGGCGGCGCCGTCGTAGTCCGCCATCACGATCTCCTTGATGGCGCCGACCGACCCGACGACGTAGGCGATCTTGGTGTCGGCGATGCCCAGATCGCCGGTGAACTGCAGCACCACCTCGTCGGCGACCTTGTGGCCCAGTCGGCGCAGCTGAGAGACCGGGAGCTCGAACTTCTTGCTGCCGATGAGCCGGTGATCGGGCGAGGTGAGATCGTAGACGCGCATCTCCACCTCGGCCCGGTCGCCGCGCAGCGCGAGCAGGCCGTGCAGGCCGGCGTGCGCGCCGGCGGCGGCGAACTCGGTCCACGATTGCCGCAGCGCCGCCGGGTTGTTGGCGGGAATGGCGCCGGTCGCCGCCACCACGCTGAACAGGCCGGAGAAGGTGAGGTCGGCGCCGGCCACCGTCGCCAGCAGCTTGCCGCCGCCGGTCGGATCGGCGCCGGTGGTGACGGTGAACTCAGGGATCGCGATGTTCAGCTTGCGCGCGCCGCCGCCGGTGACGTTGAGAAACACGTCGACGGCCTGCGCGCGCGCGGGCGGCGGCGGCGCGACCGGCCACAGGCCGGGCAGCGCCACCTGGGAGAGGACGACGAGCAGCACCAGGACGCGTCGGATGCTCATGCGGTCAGCCTCGATCCTGCGCGAAGTTGAAGCCCAGATGGATGCGGAGCACGGAGCCGGGGAACTCGCCGGGCAGCGGTGGGAACGGCGCGGCGTCGGCGATGGCCCGCATCGCGGTGAGGTCGTAGTATCGGTTGCCACTGCTGTCCTTGATCGCGACGTTCGACACCTGGCCGTCGCGCGCGATCTCGAACGTCACCACGGGCTGGCGGCCCTGCAGCGCGCGGCCCTCCCAGCGTTCGGTGACCTTTTGCTGCACTCTCGTCAGGTACCACGTGAACGGGAAGTCGGAGACATTCAGCGTCATCGGGCCCGAGCCCTGGGCCGAGCCCGAGGGCCGGCCGAGCGCGGACGCCGGCGGCTCGGCGCGACTCGTCACGCTCGGTGCCGGCGCGGGCGGCGTGGGGGCCGGCCCCGGCGGCGTGGCGGTGCTCGCGATCGGCGGCAGCTCTTTGTCGCCGGCCCGCGGCGCGGCCGAGGGTCGCGGCGGCGTCGCCCGCTCCGGCAGCGCGGGAGTCCGTGCCGGCAGCTCGGGCAGCGAGGGCGAACGCGCCGGCAGGTCGGGCGGCGGCTTCGGCGCCGGCGGCGCGGCGCGCGGCGTCTCGCGCTCGGGCAGCTCGCTCGGATTGCGCCGGGTGACGCGGGGAGGCGGCTCCTCGGCGCGCGGCGGCAACGCGGGACGACCCTGCGGCGCGCCGACGGCAGCCACCGCCGGGACGAGGTTCACGATGTACGTCTTCGGCTGGACGCGCGCGAACACGTGGGCGCCCACGATCACGATCGCGGCGAGGGCGCCGTGCGTGATCGCCGAGAGCAGCGTGGCGGTGACGGGCAGCGGCGCGGGCCGCAGGGCGGGACCGGGCCGCGGTCGCAGGCGCGGGGTGAGCAGCAGCGGGCCCGCGGCGCTCACGCCGTCAGCGCTCCCGCGTGGGCTCGGTCACCATGCCCAGGCGCTCGATGCCGGCGCGGCGCACCTGGTCCATCATCTCGATGACCGCTCCGTACGCGAGGGCCGCGTCGGCCTTGAGGTAGAGCGTCTTGTCGGTGCGGTTGCCGAACGCCGCGCGGAGCTGCGCGTCGAGGCTGCCCGGCGCCACGCGCTTGTCGTTGAGGTAGAGCACACGGTCCTTGGTGAGCGTGAGGACCATGCGCTCCTCCACCGCGGTCGGCCGGGCGGCGGCCCGCGGCAGATTCACGTCGATGCCGCGGTACATCATCGGCGCCGTCAGCATGAAGATCAGCAGGAGCACCAGCACGACGTCGACCAGCGGGATGATGTTGATCTCGGCCAGCGACGATCCCAGCCGCCGCTCGCCCTCGGACGGGCCGACGTTAAACGCCATCTTTGGTCGGCCGGGCGAGCTTCGCCATGGGGCGGCTGAGGACGTTGAGCAGGTCGAGGGTGAAACCGTCCATCTCCGTCGCCCAGTGGCGGACGCGGTTGACGAAGTAGTTGTAGCTGATGACCGCGGGGATGGCGGCGGCCAGGCCGGCCGCCGTGGCGATCAGCGCCTCGGAGATGCCCGGCGCCACCACGGCCAGGCTGGCCGAGCCCTGGGTGCTGATCCCGTGAAACGACGACATGATGCCCCACACGGTGCCGAAGAGGCCGATGAACGGCGTCGAGCTCGCGGTCGTCGCCAGGAACGGCAGATAGCGCTCGAGCTGCGAGACCTCCATGCCGGCCGCCCGTCGCATCGCCCGGTGCACGGCGTCCAGCCGCTCGGAGCCCAGGCCCTCGTCGCCGTCCTCGACCAGCGGATCCATGACGTCGGGCACGCCGGAGATCTCCCCGTAGGCCGCCGCGTAGAGCTGGGCCAGCGGGCTGTCGCGGAACTTGCGGGCCGCCGCGTGCACGATCGAGGGCCGTCGACCCTCGCGGAACACCTTCATGAAGGCCAGGGTCTGGCGGCGGACCCGGCGGAACTGCCACCACTTCTCGACGATGAGGGCCCACGAGACGATCGAGAACAGCAGCAGGATCGCGAGGACGAACTTCGCGACCGGGCCGGCATTCAGGATCAGGTCGAAGACCCCGGAACTGAGGTTGTCAGACGTAGCCACGTAGGCTCCTTTGCTTTGGGTCGATCATACGAAGCCCCTCACGGGGCTGTCAACGTTTTGCGAGGTGTTTTGCGGCCTTACGCGCTATAACCAAGTCCGTGGTGCCGTGCCTGGCCGCCCTCGCCGTCGTGCTCCTTCCGCTCGTCGCTCTCGCCGCCGACGCCCGCTCCGCGGTCGAGGCGTTCGTGGGTCGCCTGGCCGGCGCTCAGGTCACCGACCTCGCTATCGAGCAGACGTTCACGCTCTTCAATCCCACGGGTCGCCAGGCCCAGTCGACCGGCGAGCAGCGCGTGTGGGTCAAGGTCCCGCGCCGACAGCGCGTGGAGCAGGTGGTGGAGGGCCGCCGCGAGGTGCGGCTGTCGGTTGCCGACCAGGTCTGGGTCCGCACGGCGGACGGCCGTGTCTACGAGGCGCCGCCCGCCGAGCGCGAGGGCGACCGCACCCACCTGCTCATGCCGTTCCGGCGCACCGCGGCCGATGTCCTGGCCGAATGGCGCGCGCTCGGGGTCCGCGACGACGTGAGCCACGAGACCCGCCTGGCGAACGGGCGCACGGTCACCGTGATCGGCGCCAAGCCGGGCGAGCGGGACACGCCCTCGGTGTGGGTCGATCCCGAGCTCGGCGTGGTCCGCTTCGTCCGGCGCGAGCGCCTGCCCAAGGGCGAGGGCATCGTGGACCTCACGTTCTCCGAGCACCGGCCACTGGTGAGCGGCTTCTTCTTCCCCCATCGCCAGGAGGCGTTCGTGGACGGCAAGCTGCTGATCCTGATCGTCGTCCGCTCGGTGGTCGTCAACACGAACCTCGCCGACTCGCTGTTCGATCCCGACGCCCTTCGCCGCGGCCGGTGACGGCGCCGCGGTTCGCGTTCCTCGGCACCTCGGGTGCCGTCGCCTCCGCCGCGCGTGACAACACGTCCCTCGTGGTCGAGGCCGGCGAGGAGGCGCTGCTCATGGACTGCGGCGGCGGCGCCGTCCATCGTCTGCGGCGGCTCGGCGTCGATCCGCTCGTGCTCACCCACGTGATCGTGACCCACGTGCACGTCGACCACGCCTATGGGTTGCCCTCGCTGGTGCGCCAGCTCGCCCTGCTCGGCCGGCGCACGCCGCTCGCGGTGGTCTGCCGGCCCGAGCACGTCGACACGCTCCACACGCTGCTGGCGGTCTTCCGGCTGCTGGACCGGCCCGACATCTTTCCGGTGCTGCTGGCGCCGATCGATCTTGCCGCCGGCGCCCGCGCGTTCGCCACCGGCGCCCTGGCCGTGAGCACGGCGCCCAACGAGCACGGCGCCATGCCGAACTTCGCGGTGCGGGTGGACACCGGCGGGCGCACGCTC
>JBGPZN010000345.1:0-4090 GCA_041493815.1 Methylomirabilia bacterium | reverse complement strand
GTCCGCGAGGCGGAAGAGCGAGAGCTGGAAGATGGCGGCCGTCAGCCGCGGGCGGCGGGCGCGCGACGGATCTCGGCGACGGCCGTCGCGTACCCCGCGCGGAGCACGGCCGTCTCGGACGAGAAGTTGACGATCGTCGCGCCCATCGCGATCATCTCGCGCACGGTCTCGACGCTGTCCACCGCCATCGACACGGCCTTGCCGTGCTTGCGGCAGGCCTCGACCAGCCGCCGGCGGTAGTCGTTGAGCACGTCGCGCTGCCTGGGCGTGCCCAGCACGCCCAAGTCCTGGGCCAGGTCGGTCGGCCCGATCGTGAGCGCGTCGATGCCCGGTACCGAGGCGATCCCGTCGAGCTGGTCGAACGCGCGCTTCGTCTCCAGCATCGCCGTGACGTGCACGCGCGCGTTGGCGGCAGCCATGTGCTCGGCCGGCGGCAGCGTGCGGTACTGGGTGTGGGGGCCGAAGCCGTACATCCCGCGCGAGCCGAGCGGCGCGTAGCGCGAGCAGGCGACCACCTCCGCCGCCTGCTCGGGGGTGTCGACCTGCGGGATGTGCAGGTTCCACACGCCGGCGTCGAGCAGCCGCGTGATCCACTCGCGATTGCCCTCGGGCGGTCGCACGACCATCGGGAAATCGAGCGCGCGGGCCAGCGTGGCCATGTCGGCGATGGTCTCCATCGAGAACGACGAGTGCTCCATGTCCACGCGGACGAAGTCGAGGCCGGCCGCCTGCAGCAGGGTCATGACCGCCGGCGTGCGGATCATCGTGACCCAGGTGCCGATCTGCACCTCGCCTCGCTCGGCCCGTGCCCGATACGCGTTGTCGTTCATGGCTCAGCGCTCCCCCAGCACGAACGGCACGTTCGCGCTCTTCGCCACGCTGCGGAGCTGCTCCATCAGGTCATCCGGGACCGGCACGCCGTCGCGCAGCCGCTCGGCCCGCGTCGCCATCTCCGGATCGCCGGCCACCAGCACCGGCTGGGCGGGATCGGCGCGCTTGGCGCCGTGCAGCGTGTCGATCACCTGGTCGAGGTCGTCCTCGAACTCGCCGGGGGCGCGGAAGGCGCGCGGATCGATGGCCAGGAAGAAGTGGCCGATGTTGTGCGGGTCGGACGGCTTCTGGGTGCGGTTGCGGATCGGCGAGAAGGAGGCGCCCGCCAGCGCGCCGCCCAGGATGTGCACCATCACCGCCAGGCCGTAACCCTTGTGGCCGCCGACCTCGCGGGCGCCGCCGAGCGGCGTGATGCCGCCCTCGGGCTTGTCGAAGACGTAGCCGAAGGCCTGCTCGGGGTCGGTCACCGTCTGGTTCTTGTCGTCCACGACCCAGCCGGCGGGCAGCGGGCGATGGTTCAGCTTGTAGACCTTCACCTTGCCGGCGGCGACCGTCGTCGTCGCCATGTCGAGCTCGAAGGGCGAGTTGCGCTTCGTCGGCGCCGCGAAGGCCAGCGGGTTGGTGCCCATCACCGGCTCGGCGCCGAAGGTGGGCACCATCGTCACGCCGCGGGTGGACGCGGTCACCATGCCGATCACACCACGGTCGGCGGCGATGCGCGAGTAGCAGCCGGCCGCGCCGAAGTGGTGCGAGTTGACGACCGAGACCACCGCCACGCCGCTCTCGCGGCACTTGTCGACGGCCAGGTTCATCGCGTGCACGGACACCGGGTGGCCGAGCGAGGCGTCGGCGTCGATCAGCGCGAACGCCGGCCCCTCGCGCACGGTCTTGAACGACGGTCGCATGTTCAGACGGCCCGCCCGGAACTCGCGATCGTAAGTCGGCAGCTTCGAGATACCGTGAGAGTCGACTCCACGCAGGTCGGTCTCCAGCATCATCTCGGCGGTGGTGTCGGCGTGGGCCGGGGCCATGCCCCAGGCGCTCAGCACGGACACGAGCTGTTGGCGGATCTTCGGCGCGGGAACTCGCATGGTTCCTCTCCTAGTCAGCGGGCGACGCCGAACGCGGCGGCCTTGCAGAGCGGGTCGTCGGAGGCATCCAGGCGATCGCGGACGCGGCGCAGGAGCTGGCCCGTCGCCGTCTCCGACCAGAACCACCGCGCGATCTCGTCGCCGCCCGCGGTCGGCTTCATGGCCAGGCGGCCCTCGAAGTAGACCGCCTTCAGGTCGTCCGCGCAATAGCGGATGAAGCTCGGCAGCGCGAGGTCCCGCGATCGGTCGAGCGTGTCGGCGTCCTTGCCATCCACGAACGCCTCGAGGAAGCGCACGACGTTGGCGAGACGCGTGGCCGGCAAGCCGGCCAGTCCGAACGCGGTGCGGCCGCCGTTCGTCTCTCGCCACTGGGCGTGGTGCGTGAGCATGTCCGCCACCTCGGCGCCGGCGTCGCCGGGCACGTGGGACGCCGGCGCGATGGTGGAGGGCTGGGCGGGCGCCGGCGGCTGGTCCCCCGGCTCGGCGGCGTCCGGGAAGTCGCGCAGGACGGGCCCGGCCGGCTCGGCCAGCAGCGCCAGCGCCGCGGCGAGCACACGGTGCTGCAGCGCCGGATCGTTCGGACGGCCGAGCGCGTGGCCGAAGGGAAACGGCACGAAGAGCGCGCGCGGCGGCTTCACCTTCTCGGTGTGCTCGCGCACCATGCTGATCGAGATCGTCGCGACGCCCTGGGCTTCGAGCGCACGGGCGAGCACACCCCCGGTGTGCGTGCAGAACGGTCAGGTCGGCGTGACGAGAGCGACGTCGACGCCCTCCTCCCACAGCCGGCGGCCGACCTCGGGCCCCGTCTCACCCTCGATGCGGACGAGGTCCCGCTGGGCACCCATGAACGAGTAACTGGAGGGCGCGAGCCCGCCGAGCACGCCCCGATCGACCAGCTCGCGCAGCCGGTCGATCGGAAACGAGACGTTGACGTCGCGCATGATGGCCACCCGGTCGAAGCCGAGGCTCGTATGGCTCTGCACGATATCGACGGTCGGGGTGTCCGCGGGAATCTCCCGGTACGTCTGATCGGCGGGACCGAAGGGACGATCGCCGCGCCGGTGCAGCCCCGCCGTGGTGACGATGGCCAGCCGGCACGCGGTGAGCGGTCGGCGCAGCGGCGCGAACGGCGTCCCGTCGTTGACCTGCACGGGCAACGCCAGGAGGTTCTTGCGATTACCCTCGGGCAGGCGGCCGAGTCGGGGCACGGCGCGCGGCTACGCCACCGCCCCCGCGGGCCGCGCCGGCTCGGAGAAGTTGATGCTGGTGGGCGCGTTGGCCTCGAACGGGCTCCACAGGCCCAGCTCCTTGCCGATGTCGCGCAGCGCCGGCAGCACCTCCTGACCGAGCAGCCGGATGCAGGTCTTCGTGTCCTCGCTCGAGACGAAGCCGTCGGCCGCCCAGAACCCCATGATGGACGGCCGCGTCTCCTCGAGCAGCCGGCGCAGCTTGGGGATCACGGTCTTCGGCGTGCCGGCGACGATCTGCTGGTTCTGGATCTGGTCCTCGAACGCCGCCCCGCGCGGGTTGGAGCGCCGCCCGACCGCGTACTCGACGAAGGCGGTGCGATACGACGGCGAGAAGTACCCGGACGGGCTCGACCACACCGGATGGGCCAGGCCGGTGAACTCGCCCTGCATCCACATGAACTGCCGCGCGTTCTCCATCGCCTTCTCCTCGGTCTCGGCGATGTGGCAGCGCTGCAGGTAGCCGCGATACTCGGGACCGCCCGCGTAGCCGGTCTCCTCGGCCACGCGGTCGTAGGTCTCCCAGATCTTCTTGGTCGCCTCGATCTCCGTGCTCAGCGCGATGTACGGGTAGCGCTTCTTCGCCGCCCAGATGATCGTCTCCTTGCTGAGCACGCCGGGGATCCACACGCGCGGGTGGGGCTTCTGCAACGGAACGGCCCACGGGTTCACCACGCGGTGCTGGTAGTGCGTGCCCTCCCACCGGAACGGCCCCGGCTGCGTCCACGCCTTGACGATCAGCTCGTGCGCCTCCTCGAATCGCTCCCGGTTGTAGGCGGGATTGACGCCGGTGGCGAGCTGCTCCTGCCCGCCCCCGCGCACGAAGCCGGAGACCAGGCGGCCGCGCGAGACCATGTCGATCATCGCCAGCTCCTCGGCCAGCCGCACCGGGTTGTCGGCGAGCGGCAGCGGATTGCCGAG
>JBGPZN010000506.1:0-2766 GCA_041493815.1 Methylomirabilia bacterium | reverse complement strand
GGCAGCGAGCTCCGCCGCCTCGCCGCCGCGGCGCCATGACACCGTCCCGTCGGGGCATCCCGCACTCCAGGTAGCCGGGCCATCGTCAACCATGAGGCCGGATAGGCAGCCGGTTGGGCCGCTCACGCTGGCCGCCCTCGTGACCTTCGCTGCTGGCTCACTGCGATGCCGGCGGCGATTCATTCACGACCTCTGAGACGTGGCCCGGCCACGTCGCAGGGAGGGAACGACGAGCCAACGACGGAGATGGGCCGTTTTCAGCGGGCTGCGTCAGCGGGCAGCGTGCGCGCGAGCGAGCAACCGATCGACCTCGCCTGGCGTGCTATCGAGAAACCAGAACGCAACCATGCGCTCGCCGTCCGAGCGCACAAC
Organism: Methylomirabilia bacterium; assembly: GCA_041493815.1. GTDB lineage: Bacteria > Methylomirabilota > Methylomirabilia > Rokubacteriales > CSP1-6 > AR5. The sequence continues at coordinate 2,394 of JBGPZN010000506.1, read as the reverse complement.
CAGCGCCAGCACATCCAGCGGCGGCCCCCCATCCGGCAGCGCCACCGTCAGCCTGGCCGGCGTCCCCGCCGGCAGCGCGCGGTCGACGCGCGCGCGCAGACCGGTGGCGCTCACTTCGATCACCGCGCCGTTCGCCACCACCCCCGCTTCGGTCCGGGCCCGCAGCGGCAGGGTGACCGGCAGCCGCGACGCGTGCCGTCGCTCACGCGCGCTCGGGCTCTCGGAGGGCGGGCCGGTGATCGCCGCCACGTGCTCGAGCACGACGGTGAGGATCTCGAGCGGCACCGGCTTGGCCAGGAACTCCAGGGCCCCCAGGCGCAGGCACTCGCGCGCCTGGTCCTCGGTCACGTAGCCGGAGACGACGATGACCGGGATGCCGGAGTCGCGGACCACTGGCAGCCCCAGGAACTCGAGGCCGCTCATGCCGGGGAGCTTCACGTCGAGGATGATGACGTGCGGCGGCGCCGCGTGCAGACGCTCGAGCGCCGCCTCGGCGCTGCCGACCACCTCGGCCCGGTGCCCCAGCTCTCTCATGTAGTCGTCGAAGACCCGGCCGAGCTCGCGCTCGTCCTCGACGACCAGGATGTCGAGCCCGGCCGGTCGCAGCGCGCTCACAGCTCCGGCCGGCACACCGTCCGGAAGTTGCACCAGCGGCAGATCCGGAGCTCTTCGGTCCGCTCGAAGTCCTCGATGCGGGCGACGTTGGCGCTGGCGTCGACGAGGTAGGCGCGCATCGAGCGGATCGACAGCCGCAGCTGCTCGCGGATCGCCTCCAGCCGCGCGTCGTCCCAGAGCAGTGGCGTCACCGTCGGCTCGCGCAGGTTGGCCTCCAGCAGGTCCACCTGGGACGGCTCCACGCCCAGCACCTCGCGCGCGTACAGCGCGTAGCAGCCGAGCTGGAACGCGGTGGCGTCGGTGTCGGAGGCCCCGGTCTTCCAGTCGACGAGCGTGAGCAGGCCGTCGGCGTTCCAGTAGCCGAAGTCCGGCGCGATCCACACCAGCGTGCCCTCGAAGTCGAACACCTTGGACCAGTGCTCGATCGACCAGTGCTCGGGCGCCGTCTTGCGCACCGCCTCCAGCAGCGGCAGCCGGAAGAAGTTCCGCAGACAGGTGACGACGTTGCGGCTCAGCGCCTGCCAGACCTCGGGCTTGAGGTCGAGCGCGTACTCGTGCTCGAAGAGCGCCAGCGTCTTGGGGCTCTCGCGGTAGCGGCCCGCCCGCGAGCTGCGCCACTCGCCGCGCATGCGCTCGATCACGTCGGCGATGAACGGCTCCACCGGGACGTCGCGCCCCTCGCGGTAGACGTGCAGCGCCATCTCGATCGCATCGTGCACGACGCGGCCCGCCCACATCTGGCGGGAGGCGAGCTGCTTGAGGATGTACAGGCGCCGCACGTCGGCGGCGGCGTCGTGCTCCCAGCCGCCCCAGGCGCCGTAGTAGTGGTAGAAGTACTTGCGGCGGCAGTCTTCGAAGGTCGCGTTGCGGCTGCGCGACCAGGAGAACTCGTTGACGAGATCGCCCATCGCCCCGATTCTACGCCCCTTGACCCTCCGATGACCCCTTGCTAGCGTGGCGCCATGGCGAGCCCCACGTTCGTGGTCGCGTGCCCCTGTTGCCAGGCCAAGCTCACGATCGATCCGGAGCTGGGCGCGGTGATCGCCCACGAGGCGCCGCCGCCCCGGCGCACCGTCGAGGACCTCGGCGCCGCCTTCGACGTCCTGCGCTCGAAGTCCGCCGAGCGCGAGGCCCGCTTCCGGGAGCAGATGCAGGCCGAGGGGCAGAAGGGCAAGCTGCTCGACCGCAAGTTCCAGGAGGGCCTCAAGAAGGCCAAGGACTCGCCGGATCCGCCCAAGCGCCCGTTTGACTACGACTGACGAGCTCCTCGGCGACCTGCTCCGGCAGGTCAGCCGCAGCTTCTACCTCTCGCTCGTCATCCTCGCTCGCCCGCTCCGAGAGCCGGTCGGACTCGCGTATCTGCTGGCCCGCGCCGCCGACACGGTCGCCGACACCCGGCTCGTCGCTCGTCCCCAGCGGATCGACCATCTTCAAGCGCTCCGTGGGGCGTATGCCGGCCAGCCGGCCGACGCCGGCGCCGTGGTCCGGGCGTGCGCGCCCCACCAGGCCCATGCCGCCGAGCGGCGGCTGCTGGAGCGCGTGGACGCCGTCCTGGCGGCGGTGGCGGCGCTGCCCGAGGGCGACCGCGAGCGGGTGCGGGCGGTGCTGACGACCATCACCGAGGGAATGCTGTTCGACCTCGCGCGGTTTCCCGGCGAGGACGCCAGCGGGCTGGCGGCGCTGGAGACGCTCGACGACCTCGATCGCTACACGTACCTGGTGGCGGGCTGCGTGGGCGAGTTCTGGACCGATCTGCACATCGCCCATCGCCCGCGGCTG
>JBGPZN010000209.1:0-6209 GCA_041493815.1 Methylomirabilia bacterium | reverse complement strand
CGGAGTCGTCGGGGAGAACGGCGCGGGCAAGTCGACCCTGATGGGGATCCTGTATGGGTACTATCGGCCGGATCGGGGCGAGATCCTCGTGCGGGGGCGGGCGGCGATGTTCCGGAGCGCGCAGGACGCGCTGGCGGCGGGGATCGGCATGGTGCACCAGCACTTCATGCTGGTGGAGCCGTTCACGGTGCTGGAGAACGTCGTGCTCGGCGTCGAGGGCGGCTTCCGACTCGGGGCGGGCCTGGCCCGTGCGCGGGCGGAGCTCGAGCGGCTGGGCCGCGAATACCATCTCGAGGTCGATCCGGACGCCCGCGTGGCGGATCTCGGCGTGGGCCAGCGCCAGCGCGTCGAGATCCTCAAGGCGCTCTACCGCGGCGCCGATCTGCTGATCCTCGACGAGCCGACGGCTGTCCTCACGCCGCCGGAGGCCAATCACCTCTTCGAGATCCTGAGCGCGCTCCGCCGCCAGGGCAAGACCGTCCTGCTCATCACCCACAAGCTGCGCGAGATCCGCGAGGTGACCGACGTCGTCACCGTGATGCGCCAGGGCCGGGTGGTCGCGACGCTGCCCACCGCCGAGACCACCCCGGAGCGCCTCGCCGAGCTGATGGTGGGCCGCACGGTGGCCCTGCGCGTGGACAAGACGCCGTCCCGACCGGGCGAGCCCGTCCTCGAGGTCGCGGACCTCGTCGTCGAGGACGCCTGGGGCGTGCGGCGCGTCAAGGGCGTGAGCTTCGCCGTACGACGCGGCGAGATCGTGGGGGTGGCCGGCGTCGCCGGCAACGGCCAGTCCGAGCTGCTGGAGGCGCTGGCCGGCATCCGGCCCGTGACCTCGGGGCGGATTCGCTGGAAGCGCGAGCTCACGGATGCCGCGCGGCGCTCGCCGCGGCGCTGGCGGCGGCTGGGATTGTCGCACGTGCCCGAGGATCGCCATCGCATGGGGCTCGTCATCCCGTTCGCCGGCCGTGAGAGCGCCATCCTCGGCTACCACGGCGACGCGACGTACAACGGGCCGATCTGCCTGCACCGCGCGGCGGTCGCCGCGAGCTGGGACCGCCAGGTGGCCGAGTACGACATCCGGCCCGGCGACGGGCTGCTGCCCACCTCCGCCTTCTCGGGCGGCAACCAGCAGAAGATCGTGCTGGCCCGCGAGCTGGACCGCAATCCCGACCTGCTGCTGATCGGCCAGCCGACCCGCGGTGTGGACATCGGCGCGATCGAGTTCATCCACCGCCGCCTCGTGGCGCTGCGCGACGCGGGCAAGGCATTGCTGGTCGTCTCGGTCGAGCTGGACGAGATCCTGGCGCTGGCCGACCGGATCCTCGTGATGCACGACGGCCGCATCGTCGGCGACGTGCCGCGAGCCTCCGCCAGCGAGCGCGAGCTCGGCCTCATGATGGCGGGCGTGGCGGAGCCATCGTGAACGAATCGCGGGAGTCGAGGAGCGTCCCGGCTTGGCCGGGGCGCGCGCGCCTGGGCTGGGTGGCGCCGGCGCTCCTGCCGGCCGTCAACCTCGCGCTCGCACTGGCGCTGTCCGCGGTCGTGATCGTCCTGGTCGGCGAGAATCCCCTGCGGGCGCTGCGCCTGCTCGCCACCGGCGCGTTCGGCAACGCCGAGGCCATCGGCTACACGCTCTACTACGCGACCAGCTTCGTCTTCACCGGCCTGGCCGTGGCCGTCGCGTTCCACGGCGGGCTCTTCAACATCGGGGCGGAGGGCCAGGCGTACATCGCCGGCCTGGGGGTCGCGCTGCTCTGTCTCGGCGCCGGCGGCTGGCCGACGGTGCTCGTGGTGCCCGCCGCCGTCCTCGTAGCCGGCGCCTTCGGCGCCGGCTGGGCGTTCGTGCCGGCGTGGCTGCAGGCCAAGCGGGGCAGCCACGTCGTCATCACGACGATCATGTTCAACTTCATCGCCTCGGCGGTGATGACGCACCTGCTGGTCAACGTCCTCATCAAGCCAGGCCAGCAATCGCCGGAGACGCGGGAGTTCGACCCCAACACGTGGCTGCCGCAGCTGCACGAGGTCGCCCGCGCGCTGGGGCTCGAGATCGGGCGCTCCCCGCTCAATCTCTCGTCGCTCCTGGCGCTGGGAGCGGGCGCGCTGGTCTGGCTCTATCTCTGGCACACGCGCTGGGGCTACGAGCTGCGCGCGCTGGGTCACAGCGAGGCGGCCGCCGTGTACGGCGGCATCGTGCCAGCGCGCATCGTGATCGTGGCCCTGTCGATCTCCGGCGCGCTGGCCGGCATGGTCAGCCTGAACGAGGTCATGGGTGTGCAGCACCGGCTGCTGATGAACTTCCCGGGCGGAGCCGGGTACGTCGGCATCGCGGTGGCCCTGATGGGCCGCAATCACCCCCTCGGGATCGTGCTGGCCGCGATCCTGTTCGGTAGCCTCTACCAGGGCGGGGCCGAGCTGTCGTTCGACATGCCGAAGCTCACCCGCGACATGGTCGTGGTCATCCAGGGGCTGATCATCCTCGTGTGCGGCGCGCTCGAGCACGCGCTGCGCGGGCCGGTCGATGCGCTGTTCCGCCACTCGCCCGCCGCGAACCAGGCGTGAGCGAGCCCCTCCTGATCGCCGCCCTCCTCGTCGCCGCCACGGCGCGCGGCGCCGCGCCGCTCGTGCTGGCGGCCCTCGGCGGGCTCTTCGCCGAGCGCTCGGGGATCGTGGACGTCGGGATCGAGGGCAAGATGCTGGCGGCGGCCTTCGCGGCGGCGGCGACCGCGGCGGTCACGGGCTCGGCGTGGGTCGGGCTCGGCGCCGGCCTCGCCGCCTCGGTGGCGCTGGCGCTGGCGCACGGCTTTGCCTGCATCACGCACCACGGCAACCAGGTCGTCTCCGGCATGGCGCTCAACATCACGATGTCGGGACTGACCGCGGTGCTGGGCAACGCGTGGTTCCAGCAGGGCGGCCAGACCCCGCTCCTCGGCGGCGGCGGGCGCTTCGCGCCGATCGAGCTTCCCGGCGCCGCCTCGCTGGCGGGCGTGCCCGGCCTCGGCCTGATCTACCGCGAGGTCGTGAGCGGCCACAACGTGCTCGTCTACGCGGCGGCGGCGGCCGTGCCCGTCGTCGCCTGGCTCGTCTATCGCACCCGCTTCGGCCTGCGGCTGCGCGCGGTGGGCGAGAACCCGGGCGCGGTCGACACCGCGGGGATCTCGGTGGCCGGCACGCGCTACCGCGCGCTCGTCGTCAGCGGCGTGCTGTGCGGCCTGGCCGGCGCGTACCTGTCGATCGCCCACAACGCCTCGTTCATCCGCGACATGTCGGCCGGCAAGGGCTACCTCGCCCTGGCGGCCCTGATCTTCGGGCAGTGGCGCCCGGTGCCGACGCTCGGCGCCTGCCTGCTCTTCGCCTTTGCCGACACCGTGCAGGCGCGCTTGCAGGGCACGCCCCTGCCCGTCGTCGGCGTCGTGCCCGTGCAGCTCATCCAGGCGCTGCCCTACGTCCTGACCGTCGCCCTGCTCGCCGGCTTCGTCGGGCGGGCGGTGGCCCCGCGCGCCATCGGCGCGCCCTACGCAAAGGAACGATGAGCCAGGCGCTCGAGCCCATGCTCGATCTGGCGCGCCGCGCCCTCGCCAACGCGCACGTGCCCTACTCGGGCTTCCGTGTCGGCGCCTGCGTGCGGGCCGCGAGCGGCCGGCTCTACGCGGGCTGCAACGTCGAGAACGTCTCGTACGGCCTGACCCAGTGCGCGGAGACGACCGCCATCGGCTCCATGGTCGCGGCCGGCGACCGGCAGATCGCCGAGGTCGTGGTGCTGACCGAGCGCGCGGCGCTGTGCCCGCCGTGCGGCCGGTGCCGCCAGCAGCTGGCCGAGTTCGCGGGCCCCCAGGTGCCGATCCACCTCTGCGGTCCGGAGGGCGTCCGGCTCACGACGACGCTCGGCGAGCTCTTGCCGCTGGCGTTCGGCCCCGGCGCGTTCGAGCGAACCGATCCGTGAAGGCGCCGACGGCGGAGGTGATCCGCCGCAAGCGCGATGGCGCGGCGCTCGGCGAGGACGAGCTCGCCGGCCTCGTCGGTGGGATCGCCGACGGCACGGTGAGCGACGCCCAGATCGCCGCGTTCGCCATGGCCGTGTACTTCCGCGGCATGACCCGCGCCGAGTGCGCCTCGCTCACGCGCGCCATGACGCACTCGGGCACCGTGCTGGACTGGTCGCGGGCCGATCCGGGCGGGCCGATGCTCGACAAGCACTCCACGGGCGGTGTCGGCGACAAGGTCAGTCTCGTCCTGGCGCCGGTCGTCGCCGCCTGTGGCGGCTTCGTGCCGATGATCTCGGGCCGGGGGCTGGGCCACACCGGCGGCACGCTGGACAAGCTCGCCAGCATTCCCGGGTACGAGACGACGCCCGACGTCGCTCGCTTCCGCGCCGCCGTGAGCGCGGCCGGGTGCGCGATCGTCGGCCAGACGGCCGACCTCGCGCCGGCCGATCGGCGCCTCTATGCGGTCCGCGACGTCACCGCCACCACCGACTCGGTGCCGCTCATCACGGCGTCGATCCTCTCCAAGAAGCTGGCGGCCGGACTCGACGCGCTGGTCATGGACGTCAAGGTCGGCTCGGGCGCGCTGCTGCCGTCGCTGGAGGCCGCGACGGCGCTGGCCGAGAGCCTGCTCGAGGTGGGAGGCGCGGCCGGGCTCCCGATGGTCGCGCTCCTCACCGACATGACCCAGGCGCTGGGCCACCACGTGGGCAACGCGCTCGAGGTCCGGGAGGCGATCGACTTCCTCACCGGGCAGCGCCGCGAGCCGCGGCTTCACGTCGTGACGGTGGCGCTCGCGGGCGAGCTGCTCGTCCTCGGGGGGCTCGCCCGCGACCACGCCGACGCCGAGTCGGCGATCGAGCGCGCGCTCGCCTCCGGCGCGGCCGCCGAGCGCTTCGCGCGCATGGTCACTGCCCTCGGCGGGCCCGCCGATCTCGTCGAGCACCCCGCGCGTCATCTGGCCCCGGCGCCGGTGCAGCGGCCCGTCGCGCCAGCCGGTCTCGGCATCGTCAGCCGCATCGACGCGCGGGCCTTCGGCCTCCTGCTCGTCGAGCTCGGCGGCGGCCGCCGGCGCGCCGAGGACGCGATCGACGCCGCCGTGGGCCTGGCCGACGTCCGGGGCGTCGGCGATGCCGTGGGCCCGGACCAGCCTCTCGCCGTGATCCACGCGCGGAGCGTGGCCGACGGGGAGGCCGGCGCGGCGGCGTTGCGCCGGGCCGTGAGCGTCGGCGAGGCGGCAACGGTGGCGCCAGGGTCACCCGTGCTACGCCGGATTCGCTCAGCCCCCGAGGCGCGGCGCGCCTGACAGGTCGTACGCAGTGACGCGCGCCTCCTTGCCCCGCAGCTCGAGGTCACCGCACCGCGCCGACTGCACACCGGCGGGAAGCTGCAGTCGCTCCAGCAGCGCCCCCGAGACGACCAGGTCGCGCCCCGTGCGCTTGGCGTACTCCTCGAGGCGGGCGGCGGTGTTGAGGATGTCGCCGACGAAGACGATCTGCTGTCTCAGGTCCCCCAGCTCGCCCGCGGTGACGGTGCCCCCGTGCAGCCCGGCGCGGAACCGCGGCACCACGCCGAAGTCACGCTCGTAGCGGGCGGCCCGGCCGGCGATGGCGTCACGGATGGCGAAGAAGCAGCGGACGCAGTTGGCGGCGCGCACGCCGCGGTCGTGGGGCCAGGTGATCACGACCTCGTCGCCCGCGTACTGATAGATCTCTCCCTCGGCGGCGAGGATCGGCTCGGTCAGATCGTCCACGAAGTGGCGGAGCAGCTCGAAGTAGGTCGCGCTGCCCAGCCGCTCGGCGAGCTGCGTGGAGCCCTCGAGGTCGAGGAAGAGAAAGATGCGCTCCTCCTTGCGAGGCCGGTGGTAGACGCCGGTGACGAAGTAGCGCAGGACGTTGGCCCCGATCATGCGATTCATCTGCAGCAGGAACTGGATCGTGAGCGCGAGCACGACGAAGAAGGGCAGCGCGTAGACCAGATGGGCGTCGCCGAAGCTGGTCAGCAGGCGGCGCGGCTGCAGGGTTGTGATGACCTGCCCGACGGCGCGGCCCACCAGGAACAGCGCCAGGACGATCGAGCTGTTGATCGCGAGGGTGGCGCCGAAGCCGAGCCGCCTGAACCGGGCGCGCAGCACGCCGTCGCGGACGAACAGCAGATAGCCCCCGACGAGGATCGAGATCAGGACGGCGTCGAGCAGCCCCTGGACCGCCGCGGCCACGGTCGGCCGAT
>JBGPZN010000641.1:0-2045 GCA_041493815.1 Methylomirabilia bacterium | reverse complement strand
GCCGGCTGAATGTACGGCACCCTGCGTGGCGCCCTGGCAGGGCGCAAGATCGCGTTCGACCGTGACACGTACGCCGCGACGGTGGACGGCCGCATCTCCGGCATCGGCAAGACCATCCGGATCAAGTCGATCCACGTCCACTACGACGTCGCCGTGCCCGCCGATGCCGCCGAGGCGACCGAGCGGGCGCTGGCCGTCCACGTCCAGGGCTGTCCCGCGCATCAGAGCGTGAAGGACGCCATCCGGATCACCTGGGACGCCACGCTCCGCGCCGGCGACCGCACGGTGTCCGTCCGAGAGGAGAGCGATGCCGCTTCCGCGTAGAGATTTCCGCGCGATCGGTCCCAAGGAAGGCCAGCGCTTCCCGGACGTGGGCCTGTCGGATCAGACGGGCACGCTGGTAGATCTGCACGCCCATCGCGCCGGGCGGCCGGCGCTGGTCGTCTTCTACCGCAGTGCGGAGTGGTGACCGTTCTGCAAGACGCAGCTCGTCGAGCTGCAACGGGTCGCGCCCGCGCTGGCCGTGAATGGCATTGCGCTCTTCGCCATCAGCTACGACGCCGTCGATATCCTGGCCGCGTTCGCCGCCGAGCACGACATCACCTATCCGTTGCTCTCCGACGAGGGCAGCCGCGTGATGCGCGAGCTCGGCCTCATCAACGAGCGGGTTCAGGACGACCACGCCGCCTACGGCATCAAGCCCAACCCCCGCCACGTCGACCTGCCGTACCCCGGCGTCTTCGTGCTGAACGGCGACGGCGTGATCACCGACAAGCGCTTCCACGACAGCTACCGCGAGCGTGAGACCGGCCTGGGTCTCGTCGCCCAGGCCCTGGGGATCTTCGCGGAGCCCTCGGCGCCGGTCACCGACGGGCCCGTGGCCGCCGCGCGGGCGTGGCTCGATTCGCCGACGTACGCGTGGTTCCAGCGCCTCACGCTGACCGTCGAGCTGAGTATCGCCCCCGGCTTTCACGTCTATGGCCAGCCGGTCGACGATGGGCTGACGCCGCTGTCCGTCGAGATCGATGCCACTGACGGGCTCGAGGTGGGGCCGGCGCGGTGGCCGGCGCCCCGGCCCTTCGACCTCCCCGGATTCAGCGCCGGGCTGTGGGTCCACGAGGGCGTCGTGCGTGGCACCGTGTCGCTGACCTTCACGGGCGCGCCGGGGGCGGGCGATCACCTCCTCGGCGTCACCATCCGCTACCAGGCGTGCGGCGACACCTCCGGCCTGGTCCCGTCCTCGATCCGGCTGCAGGTGCCCGTGCGCGAGACCGCGCTGGTCGGCCGGTCGCTGCCGGCTCCCGCTCCGAAGTCTCCGTAAGGTCCGCGCCCGGCGCCGAGAATCAGACGCGCACATCCCGTCCGAAGCACGGGAGATCATGGAGCGCGCGGTGGAGGACGTGCGTGCGTCCGACCTCCTCGACCGCGTTGTGAAGGTCGGCCAGCAGAGCGGCGAGTGATGGCGATCCGGCCGATTCGACGGCGAATCGTTCCGCACGGATCGCGGGTCCCTGTACAAAGGCTCATGCGCCCCGCGCGGCTCTCTCCATCCTGTTCTTCGTCAACGGCGCCGTGCTGGCGAGCTGGCTGCCCCACATCCCAGCTGTCAAGGCCCGTCTCACCTCCGGCGATGGCCAGCTCGGTCTGGTGCTCCTGGCCATGGCGGCCGGGGCCGTCGTCGCCTTGCCGGCGGCCGGCTGGCTGATCGATCGGGTCGGCCGTCGACTGATGAGCTCGGTGGCGGCGATCGCGCTGTGCCTGGCGATGCCGTTGCCGGTGCTGAGCCCCAGCCTGCCGGCGCTCGTCGCCGGCCTGGCCCTGCTCGGCGCCTGCAACGGCCTGCTCGACGTGTCGATGAACGCGCAGGCCGCGGCCGTCGAGCGGCGCGCCGGGCGGCCGATCATGTCGTCCTTCCACGCGCTGTTCAGCGTGGGCGGCGTGGCCGGAGCGCTGGGGGCGGGCGGGGCGATGTCGCTCGGCATGGGTGACCTCGCCCACGTCGGCGCGGCCGCGCTCGTGGCGCTCGGTGCCGTCGGCCTGGCACT
>JBGPZN010000252.1:0-5410 GCA_041493815.1 Methylomirabilia bacterium | reverse complement strand
GGGCTGCCGCCGGGCGGCCTGATGGCGCTGCTGCCCCGCATGCTTCCCCCCGAGCGCCTGGCCACCGGCTTCGGCGTCTTCTACACGGTCTTCTACGTGATGATGGCGCTCACCCAGCCGGCGGCCGGACTCGTGCGCGACGTGGTCGGTGACCCGGCGGCGCCCATCGTCTTCGCGGCGGCGGTGATGGCGGCGACCGTGATCGGACTCGCGATCTTTCGCCGGATCGAGCCCGCGTGATGCCTCGACCGTGATCGACCAGGCGGCGCTCGCCCGGACGACGCTCCCCGGGCTGCTCCTGGAGCGGGCGCGCCGCACCCCGGACCGCGTGGCCTACCGGGCGAAGACGCTCGGCATCTACCGGGAGACCAGCTGGCGCCGGCTCGCCGAGCGCGTCACCGCCGTCGCGCTGGCCCTCCGCGCGCGCGGCCTGCGAGCCGGCGACACCCTGGCCATCATGGGCCAGGCGTGTCCGGAGTGGACGATCGCCGACCTGGCCGCCCAGGCGGCCGGGGCCGTCACCTACGGCATCTATCCGACGGTCGCGCCGTCCGAGCTGGCGTTCCTGCTCCGTCACGGGGGCGCACGGTTCATGGTCGCCGAGGACCAGGAGCAGCTCGACCGGGCGCTGGCCGTGTGGCCGGAGTGTCCCGAGCTGCAGGCGGTGTTCGTCGTCGACACGCGCGCGCTGTTCATGTACGACGACGCGCGGGTCGTTGCCTTCGCCCGCCTGGAAGACGAGGGGCGCGCGCGCCTGACGCCCGGCGCGCTCGAGCACCTCGTCGCCGCGGTGCAGCCCCAGGACCCGGCGACGATCGTCTACACCTCGGGGACCACCGGCCATCCCAAGGGGGCGCTCCTGCTCCACGGCCGCCACGTCGCCGCGGCCGCCAACATGGTGGCGCACTACCCGGTGCTGGCCGAGGGCGAGCATCGCGTGGTCGCCTTCCTGCCGCTCTCGCACGTGATGGGGCGCAACGCCACGATCACGCTGCCGCTCCTCGTCGACGTGATCCCGCACTATCCCGAGGACGTCGAGGCGTTCGCCGAGGCGCTCTTCGAGGTCGCCCCGACCTTCCTGTTCACGGTGCCGCGCTACCTGCAGAAGTTCGCCTCCGCCCTGCTGGTCGGCCTCGAGCACACGTCGGCCGTGAAGCGGACGGCCTACCGGGCGGCCATGCGCGTGAGCCGGGCCCACCTGAGCGCGCACTGGGCCGGGCGGGCCTCGCCGCTCACCCGCGCCGCCGCCGCCCTCGCGCACGCCGTCGTCTTCCGCTGGCTGCTCGACAAGGTGGGGTTCCCCCAGCTCTCCTTTGTCCTGTCGAGCGGCGCGCCGCTGCCGCCCGAGGTGGCGGCACTCTGGCAGCTCTGGGGCGTGAACGTGCTGGAGGCCTACGGCCAGACCGAGGCGGGTGGCGCCATCCTCACTGGGCAGCGTGGCGACCGGCCGCGCCCCGGCGACGTCGGGGCGACGGCCCCGGGCGTCGAGGTACGGCTGCAGCCCGACGGTGAGGTCGTGGCACGCAGCCCGTACTTCTTCGCCGGCTACTTCAACGACGCGGCGGCGACCGGCGGCGCCGTCCGCGACGGGTGGCTGGCCACGGGCGACGTCGGGGAATGGACGGCGGCCGGCGCGCTCCGGCTCGTGGATCGCAAGAAGGATCTCCTCATCACGGCAGGCGGCAAGAACGTGAGCCCGTCCAGCGTCGAGAGCCACGTGCGCGCGAGCCCCTACGTGAGCGAGGCGACGGTGTTCGGCGAGGGGCGCAAGTACCTCGTCGCGCTCATCGAGGCCGACTACGAGGCGGTCGCCGAGTGGGCGCGGGCCCACGGGATCCCCTACACGGGCTACACCTCGCTCGTCACCCGTCCGGAGATCGTCAGCCTGATCGCCGAGGAGGTCGAGCGCGCCAACGTCGGGCTCGGCCGGGTCGAGCAGGTCAAGGCGTTTCGCCTGCTGCCGCGCGAGCTCGATCCCGAGCAGGACGGCGAGCCGGTCACGCCCACCCGCAAGGTCAAGCGCCGGCTTCTCGCCGAGCGCTTCGACGATCTCATCGAGAGCATGTACGGCGACGCGGAGGCCCTGCGCATCGCAGCCGCGCTGTCCGATCTCGAATCCCCATCTCGTGCCAGGAGGACCTCATGACCAGACGCATGTTCCCCGGCCTGCTGATCCTCGGCCTCGCCCTCGGACCGCTCGGGCCGGCCCAGGCCGCCGATCCCTACCGGATCGGCCTGAGCGCGGCGATCACGGGCCCCGCCGCCGCCGTCTACGCGCCGACGTTCGACGCCTACAAGGCCTACTTCAAGCGCGTGAACGACGCCGGCGGCGTCAACGGCCACCCCGTCGTGATCCTCGCCGAGGACGACCGCGGCGAGCCCTCGCGCGCGGCGGCCAACGCCAAGAAGTTCTCGGAGGGCGTGATCGCCGTCGTGGTGGCCTCGATCTCGCCCACCTACAAGCCGTTCATGACCGAGGCCGAGGTCGGCAAGGTCCCGCTGATCTTCGGCGGCGGCGTCTGCCCCCGCGAGGCCTTCCCGCCGGCCCAGCCGCTGATCTTCTGCTCGACGTCGTTCGGCGCCCAGTGGGACAGCCGCTTCGCGGTGCCCTTCATCAAGCAGCAGGCCGGCGGCAAGAAGATCAAGGTCGGCTTCGCCGCCCAGAACATTCCGATCTCGCAGAGTGAGATGGAGTACGCCGAGAAGCTGGCGCGCGAGCAGGGGCTGGAGACGATCCCGGTCGTCGTGGTGCCCGGCGGCACCGCCGACTTCACCCCGTTCGCCTCGCGCCTGAAAGACGCCGGTGCCGACTGGATCCTGTCGTGGGCCCCCTGGCCGCTGGAGATCGGCATCTTCGAGGCGCTGAGCCGGATCGGCTGGACGGGCCAGTATCTCCTGTACGCCCATCAGCAGGCGCAGTCGGACCTCACGCGGCTGAAGACCCCGAACCTGCTCGCCTTCGGCGGCAACGCGCTCTTCACCGAGAACCTGCCGATCCATCGGCAGATCACCGAGGCGGTGCGGGGCGTCACCAGCCACTCGCCCGACTTCATGGCCGAGGGCTGGGTGTCGGCCATGGTGCTGGAGGCGGGGCTCAAGAAGTGCGGCTGGCCCTGCGACAAGGATCGGCTGGCCCAGGCGCTGACGACGGTCAGCGTGGACACGCTGGGCCTGCGCGGCGGGCCGATCGAGTGGACCGCCGACAATCACTATCGCAAGGTCACCTTCTACAAGGTGTCCCGCTGGGACGCCGGCCGTGGCGCGATCGTCTCGGTGGGCGACTGGACTCGCCTCGAGGTGAAGTAGCCGTGCAGGCCGCGGCCAGCATCGTCGTCCTGGCCAGCCTCTACGCGCTGCTCGGCGTGGGCTACGTGCTCGTCTACCGGGCCAGCCGCGTGCTGAACCTGGCCCAGGGCGACCTCATGATGTTCGGCGGCTACGCGCTGTTTGCCGCGGCGACGACGATCGCCGCCGGCCCCGCCGTGGCGATCCCGCTCGCGCTGGTGGCGAGCGGGGTCGTCGGCTTCCTGCTCTACGCGCTGCTCATGCGCCGGATGGCCGGCCACCCGGTGTTCGCGGCCGTGCTCGTCACGGTGAGCGTGGGGATCCTGGTCCGCGTCGCCGTGGTCCTCGCCTTCACCGATCAGATCCGGTACCCGCTGCCGGCGCTGGCGCTGGCCAATCCGCCGCTGCGGCTGGGGGCCGGCGTCGCCGTCTCGACGATCGACGCCCTGACCGTGCTCGCCGCCACCCTCGTCGTCGCCACCCTGCTGCTCTTCCTCCGCCGCTCCCGGATCGGCATGCAGATGCGCGCCGCCGGAGAGCGGCCGCTCCTGGCCGCTCAGCGCGGCATCGACTTCCAGCGGCTGTTCGCCGTCTCGTGGGCCCTGGCCTCGTTCACCGCCGGCCTGGCCGGCATGCTCTACGGCAGCAACGTCCGCCTCGAGCCCGGTCTCGGCGTGCTCGGCCTCAAGGCGTTCGCCGTCGCGCTCGTCGGCGGCCTCGACAGCCTCGGTGGCGTGGTGCCCGCGGCATTGCTGGTGGCGGCGGTGGAGGTGCTGACGGTCCGCTACGGCGACCCCCTGTTCGCCGAGGTCTCGCCGTTTCTGTGCTTGCTGGCGATGCTGTTGCTGCGCCCCTGGGGCCTCGCGGGCACGCGCGAGGAGCTGGAGCGGGTGTGAGCTGGGGGAGCGGCGCGTTCCGCACCTCCTACGAGCGCGACATGGCGCTCGTGGACACGCCGCTGCGCTGGACCGCGCTCGTGCTCCTGGCGGCGGTGCTCGTCGCCCTGCCGGCCGTGGCCTCGCGGCTCGTCCTCGAGTTGCTCTCGCAGGTCGCGCTGGCCGCGGTCGGCGCGCTGGCGCTGAATCTGCTGACCGGCATGGCGGGCCAGATCTCCCTCGGCCACGCCGGCTTCATGGCCGCGGGCGCCTTCTCGGTCGGGATGCTGGTCGAGGCAATCGCCGCGCCGCCGTGGGTGACGCTGCCGGCCGCGGCCCTCGTGGGCGCCGGGCTCGGACTGGCGGTGGGGATGCCTTCCCTGCGGCTGCGCGGACTCTACCTGGCGCTCGGCACGCTGGCCATGCACTACGTCATTCTATGGATCGGCACCGAGTACCAGGCGCGCTACGGCTTCAACACCGGCGTGACGGTGCCGCCCCTGGCGCTGGGGCCGCTCCTCGTGCGGACGACGCGGCAGTGGTACTACGCCCTGCTGGCGATCGCCGCGGTCGCCACGTTCCTCTGCGTCAATCTCACGCGCTCGCGGGTCGGGCGGGCGTGGATGGCGCTGCGCGATCGCGAGATCGCCGCCGCCAGCCTGGGCATCGCGGTGGCGCGGTACAAGCTGATGGCCTTCGTGGCCAGCGCCGTGATGACGTCCCTCGCCGGCGCCGTGTGGGCCTATCAGCGCTCGTTCGTCTCGGCGGAGGCCTTCGGTTTCAACGTGACGATCGAGTACCTGGCCATGGTGATCATCGGCGGGCTGGGCTCGGTCCTGGGCGCGCTCATCGGCGCGGCCTTCGTCACCCTCCTGCCCTACGCGATCGACGGCGTGGTGGCCGCCCTGCCGGTCGGCGACGGCGCCCAGTACTACCTGTTCCCGCTGAAGTTCGGCTCGTTCGGGTTGTTGATGGCCCTCTTCCTGGTGTTCGAGCCCCGGGGGCTCGTCGGCCTGTGGGAGCGCGCCCGGAACTGGATCCTGCTGTGGCCGTTGCGGCATCGACCGCTGGCGCCGGCGCGATGAGCGACGTGCTGGAGGTGGCGGGGCTGGAAGTGGTCTACCACCGAGTGGCGACGGCCATCCAGGGGGTGAGCCTGCGCGTGCCGCCCGGGCGGATCGTGGCGCTGCTCGGCCCCAACGGAAGCGGCAAGACCACCACGCTGCGCGCCATCTCGGGCTTTCTCGAGG
>JBGPZN010000619.1:0-2161 GCA_041493815.1 Methylomirabilia bacterium | reverse complement strand
CGCCAGCCCGTCGGCGCCGAACACGCGGTTGACGACGGTCGCGAAGACGAGCGTGCCGGTACCGCCGCTCTTGAGGCTGATGTCGGCCAGCGTGGTCTCGCGCCTCACGCTCTCGCCCAGGCGCAGCGGACGATGGAAGCGCACGCGCTCGCCGGCGAACATTCGGCGGGGCATCGGCATCGGCGGCACCACGCCGGCGTCGCGCGGGCTGCCGTCGGGGCGCAGCTCGGCGGGGCCGTACTGGGGCAGGAAGTAGAGCGTCAGCCAGGCCGGCGGCAGCATGTCGCCTTCCTTCATCTCCGGCTCGGGCCGCCCGAACGCCAGCCGCAGCAGGTTGGCGGGGCCCGGGTGCAGGACGTCGGTCGCCGTCTGGGTGCGGCCGATGTGCTTCTTGAGATCGTCGAGGAGCGCGGTCGTCGTCATCGTGAACCCTCCGCCAAAAAGCCCCGCAAGAGCTTGAGGAACTCGTCCAGCCGGTCGTGGTGCAGCCAGTGGCCGGCGCCGTCGAGGCCGACGACGCGCGCGTTGGGGAAGAGCGCGGCGCGGCCGTCGGCCGCCGGATCGCCGGCCCAGCGGCTCTCCTTGCCGTAGAGCAACAGCGTGGGGCAGGCGATCCGGCCCCACAAGAGCTTCACGTCACGCCCTGCCATGTCGTAGGGCGGGAACGCGCGCACGTAGTTGTCGAACTTCCATGAATACGTACCGTCCTCGTTCTGGTTGACGCCGTGCTCGGTCAGATGCCGCGCCTGCTCAGTGGTCAGATGGGGATTCTCTTCTTGCATTCGTTTGAATGCTTCTTCAATGGACGCATACCGCCGCGGCACGCGCCCCGACAGCATCCGCTGCTCGCGGATCCACGCGTCCATTCTGTCGGCGATCGTCTTGGCGCGATACTCGGCCAGGCGTGCCGGCGGCGGGCCGAGCCCCTCGATGGAGACCAGCCGCGCGACTGTCTCCGGGTAGACGCCGGCGTAGCGCAGCGAGATGACGCCGCCGAGCGAGTGGGCCACGATCGTCACCGGGGCCAGTCGCTGCTGGTGGATGAGCTGGGCGAGGTCGTAGATGTAGCCGGCCATCGTGTAGTTGGCGTCGGTGGACCACTGGCTGTCGCCGTGGCCGCGCAGGTCGGGCGCGATGATGTGCCAGTCCTCCCGCAGCGCGTCGGCCACCCAGTCCCAGTTGCGGCAGTGATCGCGCCCACCGTGGACGAGCAACAGCGGCGGCTTGTCGGGGTTGCCCCAGTCCACGTAGTGCAGGCGCAGCCGCTGGGAGAAGAACGTGTGGGAGGTCGGGCCGGGTCTCGCCTCAGGCATCGCTGGCGTATGCTAGCATCCCGCGCGAGACGAACGACGCACTGGGAGGACAGGCCGCATGGGAACGTTCCGGCTTTATACCGGCCCCGACGGGCAGGGACGCATCGAGACGATCGACATCGAGAAGAAGGCCGACTGGCTCAAGGGGCTGCCGACCACGCAGATCTCGTTCAGCGTGTGGCCGGTGGGGCGCTTCCTCGACTGGCATCCCGCCCCGCGTCGCCAGTTCGTCGTCATCCTGTCCGGCCAGCTCGAGATCGGGTTGGGCGACGGCTCCAAGCACGTGTTCGGTCCCGGCGATGCGCGCCTGGTCGAGGACACCACCGGCCAGGGCCACACCACGCGCGTGGTCAGCAAGGAGCCCGTGGTGACCGCGACCATCCCGCTCGCCCAACAGTGAGGTGACGACAGCCATGGCCCCCAAGATCCTCTTCGCGCCCAAGCAGCCCCCGGTGATCCTCGACGTCGTCCGCTCGATGACGCCGGAGGGCTTCGAGCTGGTCGTCGCCGATCCCGGCACGCCGGAGTTCATCCAGGCCGCTGCCGACGCCCAGTACTATCTCGGCCTCGCCCGGCACATGGGCGGCGAGTTCTTCCGGTCGGCGCCGAATCTCAAGTTGGTCCAGCTCCTCAGCGCCGGCTACGACCACGTCGACGTGGAGGCGGCCCGCAAAGCCAAGGTGCCCGTCTCCAACAACGGCGGCGCCAACGCCATCGCCGTGGCCGAGCACACGCTCATGCTGATGCTGGCCGTGCTCAAGCGCGTGGTGAGGTTCCACAACGACGTGGTGGCCGGCAGGTGGCGCGTCGGCAATGCCGCCGAGATCCGCGTCTACGAGCTGTCGGGG
>JBGPZN010000479.1:0-3019 GCA_041493815.1 Methylomirabilia bacterium | reverse complement strand
CCGAGGCCGCGGGCCTTCGGCTCGACGAGCAGCAGGCGCAGCTGCCCCACCGTCTTCGAGCGCTTGACGAGGAAGACCGAGCCGACGGGCTCCCCGTCCTTCTCGGCGATCCAGCAGTGCTCGCGCCGGGGATCGAAGCGCTTGATGAAGCCGGCGGCGACGGTGGCGACGAGCGCCTCGAACTGCTCGTCCCAGCCGTACTCCTCGGCGTAGAGCACGGCGTGGCGGTGCACGACCCAGCCCATGTCGCCGGGCTGATGGGCGCGCAGCAGGTACGGGCTCGCTCGCTCGGCGGGCACGCCGAGGAGCTCCTCGATCGTGTGGATCGCCTCCAGCAGGCGGTGCTGCTTGGCCACCGGCAGCCGCGTCAGCATGGCGGCGATCAAGTCGCGCGAGCGCGTGTGCACCGGCGCGAACGCCTTCCGCCCGCGCGCCGTCAGCGTCAGGAGGGCCTGGCGGCCGTCGGCCTTGGAGCGGGCCCGCTGCAGGAAGCCCCGGTGCTCGAAGCGCCGGAGGATGCGGCTCAGGTAGCCGGCGTCGAGGCCGATCTCGGCGGTGAGGGTGGCCGCCGTGAGCCCGTCACGGTGGGCCAGCTCGTACAGCACGCGCGCCTCGGCGAGCGAGAACGGGCTGTCGAGGTAGCCCTCGGCGACGACCCCGATCTGCCGGGTGTAGAACCGGTTGAACCGCCGCACGGCGGCGACCCGCTGCTCGAGGGGGGCGACGGTGGTCGGTGTCATGATGGTTGCCATTGTCAACCATATTCCATAGACTCTGTCAACCAGAGCGCTGCCGATGGCCCTCACGATCCTCGCGGCCGGGCCGGACGATCTCGCCGGCGTCGCCGAGCTGTTCCGCGAGTATGCGGACGGGCTCGCGGTGGACCTGGCCTTCCAGAACTTTGCCGAGGAGCTGCGCGGCCTCCCCGGCGACTACGGGCCCCCGGCCGGGCGGCTGCTGCTGGCCGGCGAGGGCGCGCGCCTCGCCGGCTGCGTGGCGCTGCGGGCGCTGGCGCCCGACGTCGGCGAGATGAAGCGCCTGTACGTCCGGCCGGCGTTCCGCGGCCGCGGCCTCGGTCGCGCGCTCGTGCTGCGGGTCGTCGACGCCGCCCGCGAGATCGGCTATCGGGCGCTCCGGCTCGACACGCTGCCGGGGATGGACGAGGCGATCGGGCTCTATCGGGCGCTGGGCTTCCGGCCGATCGCTCCCTACCGGCACAACCCCGTGCGCGGCGCCCGGTTCCTCGAGCTCGATCTGGCCGGCGACTGAGCGGCCAGCGACGTCGCTCGCTACCCGCCGCGCGTGGGCATCGCCCCCCGCATTTGACACGCTCCCGCCGACTCGCTAAGGTTGCTCCACTTTTTTCCACCGGGGAGCCCGCCTCAGCAGACTCTCGAAGGAGGGCGGTAATGGCAGCCAAGGTCGACCGCAACCAGACGAAGTTCATGCTCGACGAGAAGGACATCCCGACCAAGTGGTACAACATCCAGGCCGACTTCAAGACGCCGGCGCCGCCCGTCCTGCATCCCGGCACCAAGCAGCCGATCGGGCCGGCGGATCTGGCTCCGCTGTTCCCGATGGAGCTGATCAAGCAGGAGGTCAGCCGCGAGCGCTGGATCGAGATCCCCGACGAGATCCGGAACATCTATCGCCTGTGGCGGCCCTCGCCGCTGTTCCGCGCGCACCGTCTCGAGAAGGCGCTGGGCACGCCCGCGCGCATCTACTACAAGTACGAGGGCGGGAGCCCGGCCGGCAGCCACAAGCCCAACACGGCCGTCGCGCAGGCGTACTACAACAAGAAGGAGAAGGTCACCCGGCTCAGCACGGAGACCGGGGCGGGTCAGTGGGGCTCCGCGCTCGCGCTGGCCTGTCAGATGTTCGGGCTGCAGTGCAAGGTCTACATGGTCAAGGTGTCGTACCAGCAGAAGCCGTATCGCCGGATCATGATGGAGACCTGGGGCGCCCAGGTCGTCGCCAGCCCCAGCCCCGACACGCAATCGGGCAAGAAGATCCTCGAGCAGGATCCCAACTCGCCCGGCTCGCTCGGCATCGCGATCAGCGAGGCCGTCGAGGACGCCGCGACGCGTGACGACACGAAGTATTCGCTCGGCAGCGTGCTCAACCACGTGCTGATGCACCAGACGATCATCGGGCTCGAGGCCAAGAAGCAGCTCGCCAAGGCCGACGACGAGGCCGACATCGTCATCGCCTGCGCCGGCGGCGGCTCCAACTTCGCGGGGCTGTCGTTCCCGTTCGCGGCCGACAAGCTGACCGGCAAGAACAAGAAGATCCGGATCATCGCCGTCGAGCCGTCGGCCTGCCCCAGCCTCACCAAGGGCTCGTACGTCTACGATTTCGGCGACACCGTCGGTATGACGCCGCTGGTGAAGATGCACACGCTCGGCCACACGTTCATCCCGGCGCCGTTGCACGCCGGCGGGCTGCGCTACCACGGCATGGCCCCGCTCGTGTGCAAGCTCTACGACGAGGGCGTGATCGAGGCGATGGCGGTGCCCCAGCTCGCCACCTTCCAGGCCGCCATGCAGTTCGCGCGCTCGGAGGGCATCATCCCGGCGCCGGAGTCGGCGCACGCCATCCGGGTGGCGATCGACGAGGCGCTGCGCTGCAAGAAGGCCGGCAAGCGGCAGACGATCCTGTTCAACCTGTCGGGCCACGGCCACTTCGACCTCGGTGCCTACGAGGCCTTCCTCGCCGGCAAGCTCCAGGACTACGAGTACCCGGCGGAGAAGGTCGCGGAAGCGCTCCGCAGCGTGCCGAAGGTCTAGGAGACGACGCGCATGACGCTCTCACGTCGCGGATTCCTGGGCGCCGCGGTCGGGGCCGCTGCCGTCGCCGGCACGCCCGCCGTCTTGGGCGCGCAGGGCAAGGGCAAGGTCCGCCTCGCCTACCTGCAGCTCGGCTGGGCGGCGACCGAGATCATCCACAAGGAAGACCTGCTGGGCAAGCGGGGCTGGCAGGCCGAGTACTCGATCGTCCCCGGCTCGCCGGTGCCGCTGCT
>JBGPZN010000052.1:0-11743 GCA_041493815.1 Methylomirabilia bacterium | reverse complement strand
CGAACGATGGTCCACGCCGGCGTCCCGCTCGACAACCAGTGGAGCCACTGGCCGGGAATCTCGTACGCGCTGCCGGCCCAGGCCTGGGTCGGGCCTCATCACAGCGCCGTGATCACCGGCATCGCCCGGGCCGGCATTGACGCGCTGATCGAGCTGGCCGTCGAGAAGACGCCACGCGGCCGGACCGGTCGGCTCTGCGACAACCCTCAAGTTCAGGACGCGGTCGGTCGAGCCGACACGATCCTGAATGCCGGCCGCGCGCATCGCAGCGCGACGATCACGGAGGTCTGGAACACGATCGCGGCCGGAGCGGACACGACCCTGGAACAGCGAGCCCGGTGCCGACTGGCCGCGGTCCACGCCGCTGACTGCGCCCGCGAGGCGATGGACCTGGTGTACCGGCAGGGTGGCAGCACGTCCTACCGCCGCGAGAGCCGCCTGGCCGAGTGCTGGCGCGATCTCCAGGTCGTCGGCCAGGCTGTCACCGTCATGCCGGAGTGGTACCCGATGGGCGGCCGGGTCTTCCTGGGGATGGATCCGGGCCCGCGGCTGCGGTAGCGCGCCGGCCGAGCCGGCGCCGAACCGGGCCGCTCCCGGTCGACCGGATCGTGGGACGCCGGCCTCCGCGGCCGACGCCCACGATCCACGCTTCACACGACGCTCACATGCTTACGGCCCTGTCGAGTCGTACGACTGCCCGTCGTCACCGGCGGTCTCGCCCGGTCGCTTGCTGTGGGGGACGGCAATGGTCACCGCGCCCGCGCACACACCGCCCTGGCCGTCGTCGGCCGTGAACTGCACCTCGTAGACGCGGCCATTTCCGGTTCCGCTCCGCTCGCTTCGCACCAGCACCGTCCCGCCGGCGATCGCGGCGTCCGGCGCGCTATCTCCGTCGCCTAGGCCGTTGACGGGTTCGTCCTGCGTGACTCCGATGACCGTGATCGCGACCGGGGAGTTGTTCGGATCCGTCACTCCCACGATGCTGATCGGTACCATCTTGTGATTCGGCGGCCACAGGAGGCTCGGCTCGGCGCGGGCCAGCTGACACAGCGGCGGGCCATTGTTCACCGTCACCACCACATCGGCCGGCTGGCTGAGCAGCTCACCGTCGCTCACCGTGAGCCTGAACGTCAGCGGAACAGCGCCGTTCGCCGGCGGGGCCGTGAAGCTGGGGTTTGAGGTCGCCGCGTTCAGCAGCGTCACTGTGGGACCTCCGACCTGCACCCAGGCGAAGCCCACCGCGTCGTTGTCGGGGTCATCGCTGGCTGCGCCATCGAGGGTCACGAGCGTGCCCGGGCTGACGGTCTGCGGTGCCCCGGCATCTGCCACCGGAGCATGGTTGTTCTGTTCCACCGTCACCGTGACGGTGGACGTGCTGGACAGAGCGCCGTCCGAGACGGCGATCTCGAACTCGAGCGCGATCCCAGTGCCCACGCCGCCGGACAGGAGAGGCGCGGTGAACGTCGGGACCGCGGTATTCGGGCCGGTCAGACTCACGGTCGGGCCGCTCGTCTGCGTCCATTGGTATGTGATCGGATCGCCATCGACATCGAAGCTCGCGGTCCCGGACAGTCCGACCGCGCTGCCTTCCTGAACGATCTGCGGGGCACCGGCGTCGGCCATCGGAGCGTGGTTGACGTTGACCACCGTCACGTCGACCGTGTCGCTGCTCGATTGGCTTCCGCTGCCGACGGTCAGGCTGAACGTGAGAGTCTGGGTGCCGAAGCCGCCGGCCAGCAGGGGCGTCGTGAAGCTCGGTGTTGTGGTGTTCGCGTCGTTCAGCGTGACCGACGGGCCGGCCAGTTGTGTCCACAGGAACGACGGGTTCGACCCTGTGCTCGCCGAACCGTCGAGGCTCACACCGACACCCTCGTTCACGCTCTGATCAGGACCAGCGTTGGCGCTGAGCGGAGGGCCCGCCGGCTTGAAGAGCAAGTTCGGACCGAACAACGCAGATCCCGGGGGCGGAAACACAAAGCTGGACACGAAAGGCTGACGTCTGCCTTGGACGAACGCAATGGCGCTGTTGAACATCAGGGACGAGTCGCCGAAGGCGACCGTATCGTCGTTGGTGGTCGGGCTGAAGCAATACGTCGCGCCGAGGACGTAGTTGCTGCCGGTGGCCAGGGCGATCGCCGAGATGGGGACGAATCGGCTTCCGCCGACGAAGTCCGCAGCAGTCCCGGCCGGGACCGCCGCCGCAGCGAGGACGGTCCCGGCGCTGGTGAACAGGCGAACCTCGTGCGTTCCCACCAGGCCGGGCCCCCTGGCATTGCTATCGAAGACGCCGAGCCCCGTGACCACGATGTCGGAATTGACGTGAAATTCCCAGCCCTCGACGATGCCGACTCCACACGCGGAGCTTCCCGCCCCGACTCCAAACACATACGCCGGCGTGTCGGTTGCTTCGACGACGCTGGCGGGCCCGCCCAGACCCGCCGCCAGCACAACCAAGAGGACCGCGAGACGAGACAGCGCGTTGCCGATGCCATGGCCTCTCCCGAGGTAACCCATCGTGTCCCTCCATCGAAATGGTTTCCGGTCCAACGAGTTCAACTCCGAAGGCTGATGGTTTCACCGCCCACGGTGCGGCATCGTTGGCGCAGACGAGGACGGCCGGTGCCGGGCGCCAGGGTTCCAGGCGCCGTCACGAGGGTCACGCTCTCGCTGAAGAGCGAGCCGACGGCGCGGCCGGCGCGTGTGTCCCCCCACCTGCACGGATTGATCGTCCGATCGCCCCGACAGCCGCCGACTCGAGGCGAGCGGACGGGGGCGAGCGCAAGCCCGGTGCCAACCCCGTGCTGCGCCGTTTGCGGCCCATCGCGGGCCGGCGCGCTGTGGTGCCAAGAATCAGGGCAATGAATTGGGCATCGAATCACGCAGCGCGTGTCGCGGGCCCGAATCGAGGAAGACCGGAGCGAGAGCGAGGGAGACCTGAGCGGATCGTTCGGCGACGGGCGGGGGCGGGGTGGCGACCGGCGTCAGCGACGGCCGGCGCCCCGTCCCAGCCGCCGCCGGCGTGCGATCAGATCAGCAGGTTCGCGAAATAGTCGTTCACGAACCGGCCGTGCCCGCAGTCGTCGTGCGTGGGGTTCGCGGCCCGGACGGCCTGCGAGAACGTCTTCCAGCGGTCATCCGCCTTGCCCGTGTTGCGGTCTCTCCGCGTGAAGGCCTGGACCAGCACTGCCCGGACGTTCGGCGTGGAGTCGAGCTGCTTCGTCTGGTTGAAGAGCAGCCGGACACCGTGCGCGGGCCTGAGGCGCACCTCGAGAGCCCGGCCGCGACGCTCGGGTCATCGCCCTCGACCGGGCTCGATCCGCGGCGTAGCGGCAGTTCCTAGATAGTGCGCACGATCAGCGCCGCGCCGGTGAGGAACAGGGCCCCGGCGATCAGGCGCGCCATCATCGCCGGGGCCACGCGCAGATGGGCTTGGTGGCCCACCCAGACGCCGGCCCATGCCACGGGAAGCAGGAACATTACCCCGATCCAGAGGGCGCGGGAGAGGAGCAGCCCGGCGATGGCGAACGCCACGACGCGGAGCCCGACGTTCAGGATGACCATCTGGGAGATCGTCGCGCGCTGAGCGGCCGGGTCCGGGATCCGACCGGTGATGTACACGACGTAGGGCGGGCCGCCCATGCCGAAGAGCGCTCCGAGGAGGCCGCCGCCGACGCCGGCCGGGGCCGCCCAGCCGCGGCTCAGTCGCCGCGTCTTGTCGTGCCGGAACACCATGTGAAGCGCATATACGCACACGAAGAGTCCCAGCGCCAGCACCGTCGTGCTGCGTGGAAGCCCGACCAGCAGCGTCACGCCCAGGGTGAGCCCGACGAGCGTGAACGGCACGAGCGTCGCGAGCTCCCGCGTATCCGCCTGCCTTCGCGTGTGAAAGCCGAGCGCCAGCCCCGAGCCGAGGTCCAGGAGCGCGGCCAGGGGGAGCACGAAGGTCAGCGGAAGGACGTGGGCGAGGACGGGGATCGTGATCGGCGACGCGCCGAAGCCGGTGGCGCCGAAGACCGTGTACCCGGCGAAGATCACGAGCCCCACGACGATGAGCGTCTCGGACGGTATCGCCATCGATCCTTGCCTTCTGAGGCGGCAGCATAGGGAGCGGCGCAAGGCTCCGCAATCGCGGCTTCGGGCGTCCCGCCAACCGGGGCTCGCCGCGCCGGGCCATCAACCGCGCCCCGAGGCGGCTCGAATCACCTCCTAGGAGAGGAAGCGTCGAGCGATGGATTCAGCGTCCGCCGGATGACCGTGGCTGGACAGCAGATTGGCCAGCTCTTGGCGCATGATCGCCGCGAGCGCCTTCACCCAGGCCTCGATCGCGTCGATGCCCACGGCCATCGCGCAGCGGACGGCGACGGCCAGGCCGATCTGCCGGCGAGATATCGCTCCCAGTTCTCGGACCGGCGAGCGTCGTCGTGCAGACGGTACGTGTCGGCCTCGAGCCAGCTTGCGGCCTCCAGGTCGATGAAGGGAGGCTCGAGCTGGGCGTCGCGGGCACGTATCGACGGCGAGCTGGCCCACCGACCGGCCGGGTCTTGGGAGTCTACGAGGCGGACATCCAACCAGCGCCGACGAGGGAGCGGGCATGCTCCCCCGCCGGTGCTCTCGGTTCTCCCGTCAGATCAGGAGCTTCTCGAAGTACTCGTTCACGAACCGGCCGCGTCCACACCCGGCGTCGGCCGGGTTCTCGGCCCGGACCGTCTGCGAGAACGTCTTCCAGCGATCGACGCCCTGCCGAGTGAACGCGTGGCTCAGCAACGCCTTGACGTTTGGCGTGGAGTCCAGGTGCTTCGTCTGGTTGAAGAGCGGCCGGCCGCCCTGCCCGGCGGCCCAGGCGTTGTACTTGTGGCTCATCTGCTTCCAGCCCGGGTCGCCGGGGACGTTGTGCACCATGTCGAGCGTGAAGGCCGGCTCGTCCCACGCGAAGGCGAGGTACGACTTGTCGTCCTGGCCCGTGAAATACACCTCGGAGAACAGCGTCGGCCGGAAGCCGGCGCGTGGCGCCGGGTCTTCCGATTGCACGTCGCCCCGTACCCGGCGCCCATCCTTGATCGCGTGACAGAACTCGATGTAGGCGGGAATGATCTCACTCCAACGGCTCTGCGGAAACGCCCAGAACGTGAAGTCGAAGACGCTGTCGCGCCCCTTCTCGAAGTCGATGAGCGAGTCCGACCGATAGGCCAGGTACTCACCGAGTGCGGCCAGGACCGGCCCCGGCAGCGCCCCCAGCAGATCGATGATCCAGTCGTACCGTACGGGATCGTCCGGAAAGGGCGGGGTGGGCAGGGCTCGAAGTAGCTCGAGCGTGTTCGAGAACAGCACGTCCATCGTGCTTCCCGGTGGCTGCAGGATCCCGAGCAGCATGGGCACGGGATCCGGCGTCGCGGCCAGCATGCCCCAGAGGGTGGCGCCCGCCCCGAACTGGGACGGCAGGGCCAGCGTCTGCGGCACAATGCCCGGCGCGGTGGCGAGCGCCTTGAGGCTGCTGCCGATCGATGTCGCGATGACGTTCGCTACCTCGGGGACAGGATGGCGCGCTTCGAGCGCCCGCGCCAGCTTCACGACGTAGCTGCCGGCCTCGTGACCACCCCACTCCCACACCCAGTCGCGGACGGCGCGGCGGATCTGATCCGAGGTGCCGAGCGGTGCCGGCCATGGGGCAGGGTCGACCTTGTGTCGCCGCTCCATGAAGATCTGCCCCATCCCGTTCTGGTCACCGCGATAGGGATCGAGGAAGCCGAGGACTGCATCGGCATCCTTGGGCTTCCCGTTCGCGTCGACGTCCGCGAAGATGTCCGCGATGCTGTGCAATCGAGGCGTGCCGTCCGTCCCGGCGGTCCACAACGGCATCAGATGGAAGCGGTTGCGCAGGAGCTGGAGCGGCTTCGTCTCGAAGGTTACCGAGCAGACAATGCCGAGCAAGCCGTAGCTGCAGCGCACGAGGCCGAGATCCAGCCCTGGCACCGGCGCGTTGGCCGCGTCGAGATCGATGGCGCTGGTGTCGGTCACCTTCAACAGGTGACCGCGTCCGTCGACCATCTGCACTTCCTTGACGAGCGAGCCGATCTGCGAGAGGCCCGGGTGGGTGGCGAAGCTCAGCGTCGAATCCTTGGTGCCGGCGCACGCCACGGAGCCGGCCGTGGCGTTGCCGATCTCCGGCGACACCGCCAGCTCCCGCCCGATCTTACGCAGGGCGTCGCGGACGTCGAGCATTCGGGCGCCGGCATCCGCCGTGACGGTATTGTCCGCGTTGACGGTCACCCGCTTGAGCATGTCCATCCGGACCAGCGTGCCTCCCTCGGCGGTGAGGCACGCCGTGGTGGAGTGCCGCGCGCCGACGGCCCGGACCGGACAGGGAAACCTCTTGTGGTTCTTCACGATGCCCGCGATCTCAGCGACGCTCGTCGGTTGTGGACTCGCGGTTGGCGTGCTCTCGTCGGCTCTGTTCCAGCTCCGGTAGGTGGTCATCGCTCACACGCTCCTTTCGGCGCTGACGCCGCCCGATCACCGGGGTCGGTCGTGGTCTAGCAAGACGCGCGCCTGAATCAGATCCGGCAGCTCGAGACCCTCACGAAAGCGCGAGTGGATGCCCCGGAGCGTGTCGATGGCCGGCGCGCGGCCGCCGTTGCGTTGCTGGTGACGGACGAGCGCGGTGGCGGCGCGCAGCGCCAGCAGGCCGGCGCCCTGGCCCTCGGCCAGGGTGAGCGCCGTCAGGAGCGCCGTCTCGGCCGCCGGGTCGTGGGGGTTCCGGTGCGAGAGCGCCCCACCGCGGATGCGATGCAGCTCGCTCACGAGCGCCCGATCGCCCGTGGCCTCCGAGTGGGCCAGGCGCTCCTCGATGACGGCCAGGGCCTCGTGCAGGCCGCCGCTCTCGGCCAGCGCCTCGGCGAGCTGGACGCCGAGCCGAAGGCCCACGAGCTGGTTGGCGGCGCGATACGTCTCCACCCCCTCGCGCATCAGGTCGAGGCCGCGCGAGCGGTCGCCCTGGGCGAACGCGGCCCAGCCGCAGAAGCCCAGGCCGAGGGAGATGAAGAAGCGAAAGCCCTGCTCGCGCGAGAGCTCGAGCAGCTCCTCACCGGCGCGGGCAGCCCGGGCCGGCTCCCGCCGCTCGCAGCTCACCAGGCCCATCGCTAGCAGGACGAGCGCGATCGAGAACGCGTGGCGGCCCCGCCGCGCATCGGTCAGCGCCCGCTCGACGACGGCCAGCGCCCGATCGGGCTCGCCCGCCAGCGCCAGCATCCACGCGAGATAGCCCGCGCCGCCGGTGCCGAGGTCCTGGCCGTAGGCCGCGGCCTGGATCGGCGCGTACTCCGGCCTGTGCAGGGACACGGCGCGCTCCAGGCGCTCGCGGCCCGTGGCGAGGTCGCCCCGGTAGAAGCGCGCCACGCCGCTGGCGACGTTGGCCGCGACGGCCAGCGGTCCCTCGGGCTGGCGCCGCGCCGCCGCGAGCATGCGATCGGCCGTCTCCTCGGCCGCACCGAGCTGCGCCCGGGACAGGTAGAACAGCCACAGGCCGTAGCGCACCGGCATCAGCTCCGGGCTCTCGCCCAGCTCGTCGGCGATGACCCGGACGCGCGCGAGCGTGGTCCCCACCTCGTCAGCGGCATAGCCGTGGTGGGCGGCCTGGGCGCGGATAAGCGTGAGACGCAGCAGCAGCTCCTGCTGCACCCACGGCTGGCCGGCCGGCAGCCGATCGATCAGCGCCAGCCCCCGCGTGAGATGCGCGATGGCCTCGACGTTGGCCGAGCGCTGGCCGGCGAGCTGGCCGGCTCGCAGCCAGTACGGCAGGGCCACGTCGAGGCGATCGCCCTCGGTGAGGTGGTGCGCGAGCATCTCGGGCCGCCGCTCGGCGATCTCCGGCGCGAGCGCTTCCAGCGCGGCGGCCGTGGCCGCGTGCAGGCTCTTGCGCCTCGGCTCCGGCAAGCTCCGGTAGGCGGACTCGTGGGTGAGCGAGTGCTTGAAGGTGTACGTCGGGCCGAGGTCATCGACGGTGACCCGCAGGAACTCCGCGGCCTGCAGACGCGTCAGCGCCGGCTGGATCTCGGGCTCGGCGCGCCCGGCAGCCGTGGCCAGGATCGGCCCTCGCGCGTCCTGGCCGACCACGGCGACGACCTGCAGGAGCTCGAGATCGTCGGAAGGCAGGTGCTGCAGGCGCGCCACCAGCGCGCCCTCGATCGTGTCCGGCATCGTCGCGCCGGCCGCGGGCGTCTCGGTCGCGGCGCGGGCCAGCTCTTCCAGGAAGAACGGCACACCCTCGGCGCGCCGTGCGATGCGCTGCGCGAGATCCTCGGAGAGGACGGCGCCCGGTACCACCGTCTCCAGCACGGCGAGACTCTCGTCCCGACTCAGCCGCGCGAGGGAGATCTGACTGGCGTACGAGCGTCCGGCCCATGGAGGCTTGAATCCCGGCCGATAGGTCGCCAGCAGGAGGACGCGGCTGGCCGCCAGTGACTCGGCCAGGGTCGCCAGCACCGCCTCCGACGCGTCGTCGATCCAGTGCAGGTCCTCGACCGCGCAGACGATGGGCTGGCGGCGGCCGCCGCGCAAGCCGATGTCCTTGAGCACCTCGACCGTGCGCGATTGCAGCGCCTGCGGGCTCTGCCCCGCCAGGGCCTCCGTCCCGCGCTTGAACCCGAGCAGATGCAAGAGCAGCGGCAGGGCCTCCGCCGACGTCGCACCCAGCCGATCGAGGCCGGTCTGCAGCTTGGTCGTGGTCGCCGGCAGCTCGTCGCTGGGGAGCAACCCGAAGGTGTCACGGACGATGTCGAGGATCGGCAGATAGGGCACGGTCCCGCCGTAGGCCAGGCAGCGGCCGGTGAGGAAGGTCACGCGCTCGGCAGCCAGCCGCGCGCGGAACTCGTGCAGGAGTCGCGACTTGCCGATGCCGGCCTCGCCGACGATCCCGACCACCTGGCCGCTGCCCTCCTCGACCCGCGTCAGGAGATCGGCCAGCAGGGCCACCTCGCGATCGCGTCCCACGAATCGCGAGAGCCGGCGACCTCCGACCTCCAGGCCGCTCCGCTCCGGGCCCGTGAGCCGGAAGCCGCCGTTGCTCGCACCAGCCACCTCGTCGAGCGCCGCCAGCTCGAAGCGGCGATCGAGGTGATCGGCCGCCGCCTTCGAGACGGCGATCGTCCCCTCCGCCGCCGAGCCGAGCAACCCGTCGAGCACGGTGTCGGCCTCGCGGCGAACGCGGGCGTCGAGCACCGAGGCGTCCGACCCGGAGGCGACGAGACTCCACGTCACGTGCACGGCGCCGCGCGCGCCGGTGATGCCGGCCCCGCCGGCCTCCGGCTCGCGCTCGACCCGCTTGAGCATCGCCAGCACCGCGGATACCGCGCGTCGCGGCGCATCCTCCATCAGCTCGATGCCAAAGGTGGCCAGCAGGCCGTCCGGCGTCAGCTCGTCCACGCGCCCGCCGAAGCCCCGCACCGTCGTCATCAACTCCTGCAGCAAGGGGGCGAGCTGAAAGGCCGCGGTGTCGGGGGGCGCGCTCAGCGCGATGCGGGCCAGCGCCACGAGCCGCCGGGACCATCGTAATCCCGCGACGGCCGGCCCGGCCGGCGGCGGGGCCGGGTCCAGTCGCCCGGGCGTGGCGCCACTGTCCCCGGCGAGCTCGACTGGGCGGTCCTGGACCGGCACGGTGCCGTCGGCCCGCGCCCGGCGCCCCCGTCGCGCCGGACCGACCCGCAGGCCAAATCGCTCCACGTGTGAGCTGAGCGTGTTGCGGGAGATGCCGAGCGCGGCGGCGGCGCGGGAGACGTTGCCGCCGCACTGCTCGAGGACCGCCTGCATGTGAGCGCGCATCACGTCGTCGAGCGAGGTGGCCGTCGCGCCGGCGGCCGCGGCGACGGGGGCGGTCGAACGCGGCGCCGGCGGCATGGGGTCCGGCAGATCCAGAGTCACGGCGGTGACCTGAGTGGAGCCGGTCATCAGCGCCGCCCGCTCCATGACGTTCGCCACCTCGCGGACGTTGCCGGGCCACGCATGGTCGAGGAGGCGCCGCCGGGCGTCGGCCGACAGCACGTGAGCGGGCAGTCCGTAGTCGCGGCACGCCCGGGCGAGGAAGTGCTCGGCGAGGACCACCGTATCGCCGTCCCGCTCGCGCAGCGGCGGCAGCTCCAGCGTGACCACGGCTAGCCGGTGATACAGATCCTCGCGGAACCGGCGCTCACGGATCGCGGCGGCCAGATCGGCGTTGGTCGCGCTGACGATGCACGCGTCGACGGCCTCGGCCCGCGTGCTGCCCAGGCGCCGCACGACGCGTTCCTCGATCACCGTGAGCAGCTTCGCCTGCAGGCCCTCGTTCAGCAGGCCGACCTCGTCGAGGAAGATCGTGCCGCCGTGGGCGGTCTGGAACAGTCCCGGCTTGGCCCGCCGCGCATCGGTGAAGGCTCCACGCTCGAAGCCGAACAGCTCGGCCTCGAGCAGCGTGTCGGGAATGGCCGCGCAGTTGACGTCGACGAAGGGGCCGGCGGCACGCGGGCCCAGGCGGTGGAGCAGGCGGGCGACGAGGCCCTTGCCCGTGCCTGTTTCTCCGGTGATCAGGACCGCCGGCGGGCGCGTCGCGGCGGCACTGCTTCGGACGAGGTTCCGGATGGTGGTGCGCAGCCGCTCGATGGCCGCACTGGCGCCCAGGAGGTCACGGAGCTCGTCCATGGTGGAGGAGGATCATAGATGATTTCAGACTGAAAGTTCTGTGCCCGTCGGGCTGGGGCGCGCCGGGCCCTGGCGCAGGACTGCCACATTGAACGGATGGCCGCGCCGGGTATAGCATCGCCACCGTGCCCGTCGAGATCATCGGCATGATCGGGGTGAAGCCGGAGGGCGCGGACGGCGCGGCGGTGCACGTGATCGGGGGCGCCGTCGACACCCAGTGGGTGCGCGCCTTCGCCCAGGCGCATGAGCAGGCCGGCTTCGACCGCGTGCTGGTGGGCTACACCTCGACGTCGGCCGAGGGGTTCGCCGTGACGGGGTACGCGGCCGCCCACACCGAGCGGCTGAGCTATCTGATCGCGCACCGGCCGGGCTTCGTGGCGCCGACGCTGACCGCCCGCGCCGCGGCCACGCTGGACCACGTGACGAACGGCCGCGTCGCGCTGCACATCATCACGGGCGGCAGCGATGCCGAGCAGACGCGGGACGGCGACTGGCTCGACCACGACACGCGCTATCGCCGCACCGACGAATATCTGGACGTGCTGCGCCGCATGTGGACGGCGCGCGAGCCGTTCGATCACGCGGGCGAGTTCTACCGGTTCGCCAAGGCGTTCTCGGAGGTCAAGCCGCTCCAGCCCGGCGGGATCCCGCTCTACTTCGGCGGCGCCTCGGGCGCGGCCGCCACGGTGGCGGCCAGGCACTGCGACGTGTACGCACTCTGGGGCGAGCCGCTCGCCGCCGTCAAGCGGCGCATCGCCGACATCCATGACAAGGCCGCGGCCTTCGGTCGCCGCCCGCGCATCAGCGTGTCGCTGCGCCCGATCATCGCGCCCACGGAGACGCAGGCGTGGGAGCGCGCGCGGCGCATCCTCGCCAAAGTAATGGAAGCTCGACCCAGCGTGGTGGGTGAGGGCGCGGGCATGCGCCCGCAGGCCGTCGGCGCGAAGCGGCTCGTGGAGTTCGCGCGCGAGGCCGAGGTGCACGACAAGCGCCTGTGGACCCCGATCGCCGCGGCCATGGGCGGAGCCGGCAACACCACCGCGTTGGTGGGCACCCCGGAGCAGGTGGCCGAGTCCCT
>JBGPZN010000611.1:0-2189 GCA_041493815.1 Methylomirabilia bacterium | reverse complement strand
GGCGGCGTCCAGCCGCGCGCGCCCGCCCAGGTCGGCGGCGGCGGCGACGAGCAGCGCCGCGGCGCGCGAGCGAATCCCGAGCGCCACCGGCGGCAGCTTCTTGATCTCGCCGCCCCGCCCGACCCGGAGGTCGGCGGTGGGAAAGCGCTCGATCGTCGACAGGCCGTCGGCGCCGGCCAGCAGGCCGGACCAGAACGCGTCCAGGTCGAGACCGATCGGCGTGACCACGCCGCCGGCGACGATCACGACGGGCTCAGGACGCAGGGATCGCGCTCCAGACGTCGAAGAAGTTGAACCACTGCTCGGGCGCGCGGCGAATCATCGCCTCCAGCACGGCGACCCACTGGGCGAGTGCGGCCGCCTCGCCGTTGGCCGTCACGTGGATCGCGCGGGCCATCACCACCGTGTACCGGAGGTCGCGGTCCAGCAGGCAGAAGGCCGGCACGACCGGCACGGCGGCGGCGCGTCCGAGCACGAAGGGCCCGAGCGGAAACGGCGCCGGCTCGCCGAAGAAGTCGACCAGCGCGTCGCCGCGCGTGCCGAGCGCGCGATCTCCCTGCAGCGCCACGATCTCGCCCCGCCGCAGCGCCCCCACCAGCGGCACCATCGCCGTGGGATCGCCGCGCCGCACGAAGCGCACCGGCGAGGGACCGCCCCGCAGGAAGCGCTCGACACGGGGATCGGCCTCGGCGGCGACGACCACGTGGGTCGGGCGCCGCAGGCGCGCGGCCAGCAGGCGACCGCCGAGTTCCCAGTTACCCAGGTGCGCGGTGAGCAGCACGAGCCCGCGGCCCTCGGCGACCGCCGCCAGCAGGTGTTCGTCGCCCTCGATGCGCGTCACCAGGCGGTCGGGCTGCGCCTCGCTCCGGTTGGTGCTGATGAGGTCGGCGAAGCAGATCGCGAAGTGGCGGAAGATCTCGGCGACCAGCGCGTCGCGCTCGGCCGCGCTCGCGTGGGGGCGGACGTGGGCGACGTTGGCGCGCACGC
Organism: Methylomirabilia bacterium; assembly: GCA_041493815.1. GTDB lineage: Bacteria > Methylomirabilota > Methylomirabilia > Rokubacteriales > CSP1-6 > AR5. The sequence goes on along the minus strand of JBGPZN010000611.1, from coordinate 1,202 downwards.
GGGCGCGCTCGGCCGGGAACCAGCCGGACGCGCGGTGAGCGAGCGCGCGCGCCAGGGCCAGGCGCGCCGGACGCGGCAACGCGCCGGCCAGCATCGCGCCGGCGCGGTAGACGGCCGGGCGGTTGAGGCGATGCGTGTACCAGCGCGGCGGCGCCGGTGCGGCGGCCGCCGACCGGAGCGCCTCGCTCGTCATAGCCGCCACGAGTAGTACATCCGGAAGGCTCGGATGAGGCCGGGCTCGGTGTCGTAGAGGTGGGTGGCCCGGAACCGGCTCGCGTCGGCGTCGAACGTCACCGTCCCCGGCTCACCCGGGTCGTTGGGATCCCAGATGACGAACTCCACGCCCTGCGGTCCCGCCCGATAGGCGTAGGCGACGACGGTGTGGTTCAGCTCGGGCTTGGGCCAGTTGGTCACCAGGAGCTGCACGAGTCGCCCCGCGTCCAGCTCGTCCATCACCTCTTGCGCGACGCCGGCCTGGTGGCCGCGCGTCACCGGGAACGTCACCCGCCAGTTGGTCCAGTGCACGAGCGTCCAGAAGCGCCCGCCCAGCCCCGCCTTGATCGCCGCCTCCTGCCCGCGCGAGAACTCGCGGAGGTTAGCGTAGCCCGGGATCACGACGCGGTCATCGGCCGGCGGGGACGCCTGCCACGGCGGCAGGGCGGCGATCGCCCGCACCCGCTCCACGTAGGCGTCCGGCGACAGGCGCGCGGCGCCCGGATCGAAGCGCGCGAAGGCGAAAAACTGGCGCAGCCCGCGCGCCAGCACGAAGCAGTAGTTCGCGTAGAGATCGTCGCGGCCGCGGTCGCGCGAGCGGATCTCGTTGGGAAACGCGAAGGCATCGGTGGCGAACGAGAAACCCGGCACCGAGGCCCGGTGCTCGGGGCGGGCGACGGAGGGCGCCGGCTCGACCGAGGCGCACGCCGTGGCGAGGAGCGCGACGCCGACGGCCATCCAGCGGTTCAAAATCTGCCTGGCTCCTCCCCCTGACGGTTACCCTAACGGCCGCCCTCGCTCAGGTCAAGACTGGCGGCCCCCGGCGCTCGCGCCACCGTGTGCTATCCTCGATCCCGCTCTCCGATGACCCGCGCCATCGCCGCGCTCTATCGCGCCTTTTACGATGGCCTGCTGTGCCACCTGCCCGAGACCACGGCCATCACACTCGGTCAGATGGCGCTGCGGCACCTGCCATTCGACCGCGTGTC
>JBGPZN010000340.1:0-4145 GCA_041493815.1 Methylomirabilia bacterium | reverse complement strand
TGTTCCTGTCCGAGTGGTTCGTGAAAGGGATGACGGCGGGCGCGATCAAGGGCTGAGGAAGCCGGGGTATACTCCGGCTCGACCCAGGAGGCCATCGCCATGCGATCGTTGCGCTCGCGCCTGTTGCCCGTCGTCCTTGCCCTCGCCATGCTCGCCCTCCCCGGCCCGGCCTTGCCCGGAGCCGAGGCCCAGGCGCCCGGCCCGCTGGTGCTGGGGCTCGATCAGGAGCCGCCCACGCTCGATCCGCACGCCTCGCCCTCCGCGGTGACGTACCAGATCATCGCCTCGGTGACGGAGAGCCTCGCGTTCAAGGGTCCCGACGGCAAGCTCTCGCCCTGGCTCGCCGAGTCGTGGACGCCGGCGAAGGACGGGCGCAGCGTCACCTTCAAGCTCCGGCGTGACGTCAAGTTCCACGACGGCACGCCGTTCAACGCGGACGCCGTGAAGTTCAACTTCGACCGGATCGTCGACCCCAAGTTCAAGGCCGGCGGCGCGCGGGCCCAGCTCGCCGGTTACGCGGGCTCCAAGGTCCTCGACGAGTTCACCGTCCAGGTCAGCTTCGAGACGCCCTACGCGCCGTTTCTCACCTACGCGGCGGCCGGCACCCTCAGCATCGTCTCGCCCAAGGCCGTGCGGGAGAGCGGCGACCTCGTGCACACGCGCCCGATCGGCACCGGCCAGTTCATGATCAAGGAGTACGTCGCCAAGGACCACACCACGATGGTCCGCAACGCCGGCTACAACCGGAAGGCGCCGTGGAGCGACCGCAGCGGCCCGGCCCAGCTGGAGACGGTGGTGTGGAAATTCATCCCGGAGGCGGGCACGCGCGTGACGACGCTGGAGAGTGGCGAGACGCAGGGCGTTTACAACGTCCCCGCCCAATCGCTGCCGCGCCTTGAGAAGAACACGGGCGTGCGGATCGAGAAGGCGCCGTGGCCGGGCGTACCGCGCATCTGGCTGCTGAACGTCACCAAGCCGCCGATGGACGACGTACGGGTGCGCCGCGCCATCAACTACGCGATCGACAAGGAAGCGTTCCTGGCCACGGTGTACAAGGGCACCGGGCTCAAGGCCACCTCGCCTCTCACCGCGGTCATGCTCGACGATCCCGCGCTGAAGGCGGCCTATCCCTTCGACCTGGCCAAGGCCAAGTCACTGCTGGGCGAGGCGGGCTGGCAGCCGGGCGCCGACGGCATCCGGACGAAGGGCGGCCAGCGGCTGGAGATCGTCCTCAACGCGATCGAGTACGGCGGCGGCACCGATCCGACGGCGCAGCTCATCCAGTCGCTGCTCCACGAGGCCGGCATCGACGTCAAGATCAAGGCCCAGGCCCGGCCCCCGTGGTACGAGGACAACTACCGCTGCGCCACCCACGGGCCGATCATGTTCCTGCGCTCCACCGATCCCGACGGCCTCTTCGCGCTGTTCCACACATCGCTGGTCGGCGGCAACTTCAACTGGTCGTGCGTGAAGAGCGCCAAGCTCGACGGGCTGCTCGAGCAGGGCCGGCGCGAGTCCGACCAGGCCAAGCGCCGCGCGATCTACCTCTCGATCGCGCAGCTCGCCCTCGACGAGGCGCTGACGGTGCCGCTGGTGGACGAGCTGTCGGTGTGGGCGTTCCGCAGCGGCGTGCAGGCCGTGAAGTTCAACTTCAACGCGTATCCGATCCTGGGTGACGCCACGCTGCGCAAGTAGCGCCGCCGGCCGGCGCGCATGCTGACGTGGATCCTGCGGCGGATCCTCGCCGTCGTCCCCGTGCTGTTCGGGGTGACGCTGGCCGTCTTCAGCATGCTGTTCCTCGTCCCCGGCGATCCGGTCAAGATGATGCTCGCCGAGTTCGTCACCAACCCCGACCAGGTCGCGCAGATGCGCGCGCAGCTCCACCTCGACGAGTCGATCCTCAAGCAGTACGGCCGGTTCGTCACCGGCGCCGTCCGCGGTGACCTGGGGACCTCGATCCGCAGCCGCCGGGCGGTGACGACCGAGATCGGCGAGAACCTCGCCAGCACGGCCCAGCTCGCCCTGGCGGCCATGCTGGTGGCCATCGGCCTCGGCATTCCGCTCGGCCTGCTGGCGGCGCTGTCGCGGAACTCGTGGCTGGACGTCGCGTCGATGGGCACCGCGCTGCTCGGCGTGTCGATGCCGAGCTTCTGGCTGGGGCTGCTGCTGATCTTCGTCTTCTCGCTCCACCTGGCGTGGTTCCCCGCCACCGGCGGCGGCGATCTCCACCACCTGATCCTACCGAGCGTGACGCTGGGGATGATCGCCGCGGCGATCATCGCGCGGCTGACGCGCTCGAGCATGCTGGAGGTGCTGGGCCAGGACTACGTGCGCACGGCCCGCGCCAAGGGGCTGGGCGGCTTCAGCGTGGTCGTGCGCCACGCGCTGAAGAACGCGCTCATCCCGATCATCACGATCTTCGGCCTGCAGTTCGGCAATCTCCTGGCCGGCGCCGTGATCGTCGAGACCGTCTTCAGCCGGCCGGGGCTGGGCCGGCTCATCGTGGGCGGCATCCTGAACAAGGACTTCCCGCTCGTGCAGGGCGTGGTGCTGTTCGTGGCCACGATCTACGTGCTGATCAACCTGCTGGTCGACGTCGCCTACGCGTACGCCGACCCGCGCATTCGTTTCGGCTGAGCCGTGGACGTCCGCCTCACGCACCGGCTGACGCGCCACCGCGGCGCGATGGTGGGCCTGGTCATCCTGGGCGCGCTGGCGCTCATGGCGGTGGCCGCGCCGTGGCTCAGCCCGCGCGATCCCATCAAGACGGCGCCGCGGGCCGCGCTGCAGCCGCCCGGCGCCGCCTACTGGCTCGGGAGCGATCAGCTCGGCCGCGACGTGGCCAGTCGCGTGCTGCACGGCGCGCGGATCTCGCTCACCGTCGGCCTGATCGCGGTCACGATCGCCGTCGCGATCGGCGCGCCGATCGGCCTCGTGGCCGGGTTCTACGGCGGCCGGCTCGACGCGATCGTGATGCGCATGATCGACGTGCTGCTGGCCTTCCCGGGAATCCTCCTGGCCCTGGCCATCGTGAGCGTGCTCACACCCGGGCTCACCAACGTGATGATCGCGGTCGGACTGTCGGCGGTGCCGACCTACGCCCGGCTGGTGCGGGCCAGCGTGCTGGCCGCGCGCGAGAACCTCTACGTGGAGGCGGCGCGCGCGCTGGGCAGCCGCGATCCGTCGATCCTCGTCCGCTACATCCTGCCCAACGTGGTGGCGCCGCTCGTGGTGACGGCCACGCTGGGCCTCGGCACCGCCATCCTGGCCGCGGCGGGGCTCAGCTTCCTCGGCCTCGGCAGCCAGCCGCCGTTGCCGGAGTGGGGCCGCATGCTCAGCGAGGGGCGCGACTACCTGCGCGAGGCGTGGTGGATCTCGACCTTCCCCGGCCTCGGCATCATGCTGACGGTCCTCGGCATGAACCTGCTCGGCGACGGGCTACGCGACGTCCTCGACCCCCGGCTCAAAGTGTAGGAGATACCCGCTGTGATAGCATTCCCGCCATGACACTTCCCCTCGAGCCCTATACCGTCATCGACCTCACCCGCGCCCGCTCCGGCCCCACCTGCGTCCGCCAGCTCGCCGAGATGGGGGCCAAGGTCGTCAAGGTGGAGTCGCGGGAGCAGGACGACTTCACGCGCGACGAGTTCGACTTCCAGAACCTGCACCGCAACAAGCGCTCGATGACGCTCGACCTCAAGAATCCCCAGGGCGTCGAGGTCCTCAAGAGGCTGGTCGCGAAGTCGGACATCGTCGTCGAGAACTTCCGGCCGGACGTGAAGCACCGACTCGGCATCGACTACGAGACGCTGAGCCAGGTCAACCCGCGGCTGATCTACGCGAGCATCTCGGGGTTCGGCCAGTCGGGTCCGTATCGCGACCGGCCCGGCTACGATCAGATCGCCCAGGGCCTCGGAGGATTGATGTCGATCACCGGGCTGCCCGGCCAGGGGCCCGTGCGCGTCGGCATCCCCGTCGCCGATCTCACGGCCGGCATGTTCCTCGCCCACGGCGTGCTCGTCGCGCTGCTCGAGCGCGAGCGCTCGGGCAAGGGCCAGTGGGTGCACACCTCGCTGCTGGAGGCGATGGTGCGCATGCTCGACTTCCAGACCACGCGCTGGCTCATCGGCAAGGAGATCCCGCCG
>JBGPZN010000153.1:0-7799 GCA_041493815.1 Methylomirabilia bacterium | reverse complement strand
TCCAGCCGTGGAAGGCCGAGCAGTCCACGCCGTTGTTGAGCAGGGCGCAGCGCAGCGACTGGTACAGCGCGCCCTTGCGCGGGCGGTCGAAGCCGGCCAGGCCGGGCTTGCCCTCGAACGAGACGTGAAAGATCGACGCCTCGCCGAAGCAGGTGCCGGGCACGCCCACCTTCTTCATGACGTCGGCCAGCGCCCGCCGCAGCTCGTCGCCGGTCTTGTTGGCGCGCGCCTGCAGCGAGGCGTCGGCGCACAGCTCCAGCGTGGCGATGCCGGCGGCGGCCGACAGCGGATTCGCGTTGAAGGTGCCGGCGTGGGCCACGCGCTGGCTCCTGTCCCAGTCGGGATCGCCGCGGAAGGCGATCATCGACATGATCTCGCGCTTGCCGGTGAGCGCGCCGCCCGGCAGGCCGCCGGCGACGATCTTGGCCAGCGTCGTGAGATCCGGCGTCACGTTGTAGTACTGCTGGGCGCCGCCGGGCGAATAGCGGAAGCCGGTGATGACCTCGTCGAAGATCAGCACGACGCCGTGGCGCGTGGCGAGCGCGCGCAGCTCGGCCAGGTAGCCGGGGATGGTCGGCGTCGTCCCCGAGTTGCCACCGGCCGGCTCCAGGATGATGCCGGCGATGTCGCCGCGCTCGAGCGCCACGTCGATCGCCTTGCTGTCGTTGGGCGGGCAGATGACCACCTGGTCCATCGTGGCGTGCGGCACGCCGGCCGACCACGGCACGTCGTAGGGCGGGCTCACCGCGACGACGGCGCCGTCGTGCCAGCCGTGGAAGTGGCCGGCCAGCTTCAGGATCTTGGGACGGCCGGTGTAGGCGCGCGCCACGCGCATCGCCAGGTGCGTGGCCTCGGTGCCCGACATCGTGAAGCGCGTCAGCTCGCCGCAGGGGATGAGCTGGTTGACCAGCTCGGCCCACCGCACCTCGGCGGCGTGGCAGGCGCCCATGTGGGTGCCGCGCGCCATCTGCTCCTGCACCGCGCGCACGGCGGCCGGATGGCAGTGGCCGAGGAAGAGCGAGCCGTGGCCCATCCAGTAGTCGACGTACTCGTGGCCGTCGACGTCCCACTTGCGGCTGCCGGCGGCGCGCTCGATGTAAACCGGGTACGGCAGCAGGTGGCGGATGTCGTGGGTGATGCCACCGGGGATCGCCTTGCGCGCTTGCTCGGCGAGCGCGGCCGACTTCGGATGCTGGCTCCGGTACTCGTCCTGGACGCTCATGCCCGCTCTCCTCGTTTCGACAGGTCGCCCCATGATAACCCGAGCAGCGCGACGACGGCCGCGTGGGTGCCGGCGGGGAGCGCGTCCACGGTGGGCTCGCGGCGCCGCGTGAGACCGTCGACGGCGCCGGCGCTCACGCACGCGTCGATCATCGTTCGCTCGTCGGTCGGGGTGTGCAGGAGCGACCGCCCGGTCAGCCGGCCGAGCTGAGCCACGATGCCATACGCCCCCCAGTTGGACACGCCGGCCACGACCAGGTGATCGACCGACACGACCGAGGCGATCCGCGCCACGAGCGCGCCCTCGCGCGCCAGCCGCGCCCGCACGCGCCCCATGCCGATCTCGTTGCCCCCGTCGCCGACACCGATGGTCACGGGCCGGCCAGCGCGGCGCGCCAGCAAGAACATCTCATCCAGTGGGCGATTCCACTGGGCGACCGACACTCCGCGGGCGTTCAGGTAGTCGCCGCTGCGGCCGCGGCCGGGGCGCTCGATGGCGACGAGGTGGGTGGAGCGCTCGCGCTTCAGCACATTGCTTGCCGCGGCCGGGCCCTCGGGGTACGCGAAGACGTCGAGCGGCTCGTCGAGCGCGCGGAGCGACGCCTCGAGCACCGGCAGCACGACGGGATCGCTCGTGTACCGCACCTGGGCCCCGAGCCTACGAAGCGCGCGTCCAAGCACCGCCGCCCCCGGCGGCCCATCCGTCTCCGGCATCCCCTCGGCGACGACGAATCCCGTCGCGATGAGCACCCGCCGCGCCCCCACGAGAGCGCGCGCCGCCCCGAGCGCAGCACCCGGCGTAAAAAACCCAGCGATGCCCCGCCCACCGGGATCGAGCGCGAGCAGATGATCGATCGGATCAGAAGAGCGCCGGGCGGGCACGGCAAAAGCTACCACCACGCTTCGCCACTCCGCAACGCGGTCCGAGCGCCGGCTTCGCCGGCGCAAAGCCCCCCTCCGAGTGGCCTACCGTCCCACCTCATAGAGCACGGCCTGATAGGGCGCCAGCAGCCGCGAGGTGCCGCTGCCCGCGAAGCGCTTGTCCTCGCTGTCGAGCAGCACGCGCCAGTCAGTGGAGGGCGGCGCGAAGGGCTGGGGCTGCGCGGTGAGGTTGGCGACCAGCCGCACGCCGGAGGCGCCGCCGCCCTGGCGGCTCAGCGTGAGCACGCTGTCGGTGGCGTCCACCTCGCACTGCGTACGCTCCTTGCCGAGCGCGCCCAGCGCCGGATGGTTGCGCCGCAGGCTGAGCCACTGACGGTAGTAGTCGCGCAGCTCCCGGTGCCGGGGCGCGCCGGCCAGCGGGTGGCTCAGGCGCGAGCGCAGGAAGGCCGCCGGCTCCGATGAGTCGGGGAGCTTGCCCTCCCAGCCGAAGCGGGCGAACTCGGCGGCCCGGCCCCGGCGCACGGACTCGACCAGCGCGGGGTCGAGATAGGACGTGAAGAACTGAAAGGGCGAGGTCTCGCCGTACTCCTCGCCCATGAACAGCAGCGGCAGTGCCGGCGCCGAGAACAGCAGGGCAGCGGCCATCTTCGCCGCCGCGAACGACACGATCGTCGAGAGCCGGTCGCCCTGCGCCCGGTTGCCGACCTGGTCGTGGTTCTGCAGGCACACGACGAAGCGCTCGCCGCTCAGGTCGGCGCTGGGGGTGCCCCGCGGCCGGCCGAAATACTCGGAGGGCTCGCCCTGGAACGCGAAGCCCTCGGCCAGCGCGCGGGTGAGGCCGCGGCCGCCGGCGAAGTCGCCGTAGTACCCGCCGCGCTCGTTGGTGAGCCGGGCGTGCAGGGCGTGGTGGAAATCGTCGGCCCACACGGCGTCCAGGCCGAGCCCGCCCTCGGCCGCCGGTAGCACGATCCGCCGGTCGTTGTCGTGGGACTCGGCGACGATGTGCGCGGGCCGGTCGAGCCGCCGCGCCTCCTCGCGAGCCGCCTCGGCGACGGCGGTGAGGATGTGGTCGGGGCTGGCGTCGAAGACGGAATGGATGGCGTCCAGGCGCAGGCCGTCGAGGTGGAACTCGCGCACCCAGTACCGGGCGTTGTCGATGAAGTGGCGCCGCACGCCGGGGCTGTCGGGCCCGTCGAAGTTGACGGCGGTGCCCCACGGCGTCGCGTAGCGGTCGGTGAAGTAGGGACCGTACTCGCCCAGGTAGTTGCCCTCGGGACCGAGGTGGTTGTAGACGACGTCGAGCATCACGCTCAGCCCGTGGCCGTGGGCGGCGTCGACCAGCCGGCGCAGCCCGCGGGGCCCGCCATAGGTGGACTGCGGCGCGTACAGGTGGACGCCGTCGTACCCCCAGTTGCGCGAGCCGGGGAACTCGGCCACCGGCATCAGCTCGATCGCCGTCACGCCGAGGTCGAGCAGGTGGGGCAGGTGCGGGATGACCGCCTCGAAGGTGCCGGCCGCGGTGAAGGCGCCGACGTGCAGCTCGTAGAAGACGAGGTCGGCCAGGGCGTGGCCGCGAAACCCCTGGTCGGTCCACGGGAAGCGCGCGGCGTCGACGACGACCGAGGAGCCGTGGACTCCCTCCGGCTGGAAGCGGGAGACGGGGTCGGGCCGGTAGCGCTCGCCGTCCAGGCGGTACTGGTACCGCATGCTGGCCGCGATGCCGGGCACGGCGAGCTCGAATAGCCCCTCGTCGCGCGCCGCCAGCGGCATGGGGCGGCGCCCTTCGACGACCACCTCGACCGACCGGCAGCGCGGCGCCCACACGCGGAACGTCGTCCCGGTCTCCTGAAGCATCGCGCCCAGATGAAGGCTTGCACCGAGCGACTTCATACGGTCCAATGACCTTTGGTCACACCTGCGGCGGGGTCGGGCGCGAGGTGAAAGGCGTCTACGGATGAGCTACCCGTTCTCACTGGTCCTCCACACCCATCTTCCGATGGTGGTCAATCATGGCCGCTGGCCGCACGGCAGCGACTGGTTGAACGAGGCGACCTTCGAGTGCTACCTGCCCCTCCTCGAAATCGCGCACCGCCTCGTGGCCGAGGGCCTGTCGCCGAAGTGGACGATCAACCTCTCGCCGGTCCTCACCGAGCAGCTCGCCTCCCCCGAGTTTCAGAAGGAGCTTTCGTTCTACTACGAAAACGTCCGCCGCGCTTGCATGGAAAGCCGCGCGCACTTCAAGCAGGAAGGGCAGGAGCAGATCGTCGGGCTGACGTACTTCTGGGAGGAGTTCTACGAGCGGATGTGGGAGCTGCACCGGCGCATCGGCGGCGATATCCCCGGCACCTTCGCCGACTTGCAGCGGGGCGGCCACCTCGAGATCATCACGTGCGCCGCCACCCATGGGTACTTGCCGCTGCTCTCCCGCGACGAGTCCATCCACCTGCAGCTGCGGGCCGCCGTCGAGACCCACAAGCGGCACTTCGGCCAGGCCCCCCGCGGCATCTGGCTGCCCGAGTGCGCCTACCGGCCCCGTTACGAGTGGACGCCACCGACCGGCCCCGACCGCGGGCGCGAGCGCCGCATGCGGCCCGGCCTCGAGGAGCTGCTGGCCGCCCACGGGCTCGAGTACTTCGTCGCCGACTCGCACCTGGTGGCGGCCGGGGAGCCGGTCTTCCTCTATCGCGACTTCATCGGGCTGCGCGGCGACGTCGGCGGCGGCGCCGCGCCGATACCGGTCGGCGAGCGGCGCTCGCCCTACGCGCCCTACCGGGTCGCCTCCCGCGGCGGCACCGGTGAGGCGATCGCGTTCATCCGCGACCCGCGCACCACGCTGCAGGTGTGGAGCCGCGACCACGGTTACCCCGGCGAGTTCAACTTCCTGGAGTTTCACAAGAAGCACTTTCCGGGCGGGCTGCGCTTCTGGAAGATCACCGACCACTCGGGCGACCTCGGCACCAAGCAAGTCTACGACCCCAAGGTCGCCGCCGAGAAGGTGGGGCTGCAGGCCAGCCACTTCGCGGGCCTGGTCCGGGAGACGATCGAGCAGGCGCGGGACGGTGGCCCCGCGCTCGTGTGCTCGCCCTACGACTCCGAGCTGTTCGGCCACTGGTGGTTCGAGGGACCGCTCTGGCTCGAGCAGGTGGTCCGCGAGATGTCGCGCAACGGCGTGCGGCCGATGACGCTGGGCGAGGCGCTGAAGGTGGTGCCGGCCCAGGGCCCGCTGCAGCTGCCGGAGGGCTCGTGGGGCGAGGGCGGGGATCACCGCGTGTGGCTCAACCGCGACACGGAGTGGACGTGGGACCGCGTCTACTCGGCCGAGCGCGAGTGGGTCGAGCACCTGCAGCGCGGCGACGGCGGCCAGGCCGAGCTCAAGCGCGTGCTCAGCCAGGCCTCGCGCGAGCTCATGCTGCTGCAGGCCTCCGACTGGCAGTTCCTCATCACCACCGGCGCCGCCCGCGACTACGCCGAGCGCCGGGTGGCCGAGCACTACGCGGACTTCAAGCGGCTGAGCGAGATGGCGCACACCCTGCGCCGGGGCCAGCCCCTCTCCAGCGAAGCCGCCGAGACCCTGCGCCGCCTCGAGCGCGAGGACTTCGTCTTCCCCGACCTGGACCCGTCATGGGCTCAGGCGCCCACGCCATGACCGCGGAGCGGAGCCGGCCCGCACCTCGAAGAGGCCACCCACGGCCCGAGCCGGGCTCGCGGCCCCCGCTACAATAATGCCCCGCAGGCGAGCGCGCGTCCTCGGCATGATCATGGCCGGCGGCAAGGGCGAGCGCCTGCACCCGCTCACGCGCGACCGCTCCAAGCCGGCGGTGCCGTTCGGCGGCCGCTATCGCATCGTCGACTTCGTGCTCTCCAACTTCGCGAACTCGGAGATGGCCGCCCTGTACGTGCTCGTGCAGTACAAGTCCCAGTCGCTCATCGAGCACCTGCGGCAGGCCTGGCGCACCTCGGGGATCCTGCCCGACTACTTCATCACCGTGGTGCCGCCCCAGATGCGCTTCGGCCCCGCCTGGTATCGCGGCACCGCCGACGCCGTGCTACAGAATCTCAACGTGGTGGACGACTTCAATCCCGACATCGTGGCCATCTTTGGCGCCGACCACATCTACCGGATGGACGTCAACCAGATGCTCGCCTTCCACGAGGAGTCGGGCGCCGAGGTGACGGTGGCCGCGCGGCCGGTGCCCCGCACCGAGGCCAGCCAGTTCGGGGTGCTGGAGATCGACCGCAGCGGGCGCGTGGTGGCGTTCGAGGAGAAGCCGGCCCGCCCCAAGGGCATGCCGTCCGACCCCGAGCGATCGCTGGTCTCCATGGGCAACTACCTGTTCTCGCGCCAGGCGCTCACCGACGCGCTGCTGGCCGACGCCCGGCGGAGCACCGACCACGACTTCGGCCGCTCGATCATTCCCGAGCTGGTGCCGACCGGGCGCGTGTACGCCTACGACTTCCAGACCAACGAGGTGCCCGGCGTGAAGCCCTACGAGGAGCACGGCTACTGGCGCGACGTCGGCACCGTGCAGGCGTACTGGGACGCCCACATGGACCTGCTCGGTGAGTCGCCCCGGTTCGATCTCGACGACCGCCGGTGGCCGATCCGCACCGGCCAGCACCCGGGCCCGGCCGCCCGCTTCATCGGCGGCGAGGTGGACAACGCCCACATCGGCGAGGCGTCGCTGATCAAGCGCGCCACCATCCGCAACTCGATCCTGGGCCGCTCGGTGTGGGTCAACGAGGGCGCGGTGATCGAGGACTCCATCATCATGGACCACACCACGGTCGGCAAGGGCGCGCGCCTCAAGCGCGCGATCGTCGACCGCTTCAACATCATCCCGGCCGACAGTGAGATCGGCGTGGACCCGGTCATCGACCGGCGGCGACACTACGTCGATCCCTCGGGCATCGTCGTGGTCCCCCGGGGCGGGCGCCGCGAGTTCCTCCTTGGGCTGGAGGAATTCTAGGGAGCCCGTGGCCGCGGCCCGCGCCATCGTCATTCACGGACACTTCTATCAGCCGCCGCGCGAGAACCCCTGGCTCGAGGCCGTCGAGGTGCAGGACTCGGCCGCCCCCTACCACGACTGGAACGAGCGCATCACCGCGGAGTGCTACGCGCCCAACACCGCCGCCCGCCGCGTCGACGACGCCAACCGCATCCTCGACATCGTCGACAACTTCGAGCGCATCTCGTTCAACGTGGGGCCCACGCTGTTCGCGTGGCTGGAGCGGCAGGCGCCCGCCGTGGCGCGGGCCATCGTGGAGGCCGACCGCGCCAGCGTGGCCGCCCGCGGCGGCCACGGCAACGCGCTGGCGCAGGTCTACAACCATCAGATCATGCCGCTGGCCACGCGGGCCGACAAGGTCACGCAGGTGCGCTGGGGCCTCGAGGATTTCCGCAGCCGTTTCGGCCGCGAGGCCGAGGGCCTGTGGCTGCCGGAGACGGCCGTCGACGACGAGACGCTGCAGGTGCTGGCCGAGGCGGGCGTGAAGTTCACGATCCTGGCGCCGGCCCAGGCGCGCCGCGTGCGCCCCCTCGACGGCAACGCCTGGGAGGAGGTCGATCACGCGCTCGATCCCAGCCGCCCCTATCTCTGGCGGGGGCCGCGCGGGCTGTCGCTGGCGCTGTTCTTCTACGACGGGCCCATCTCCCGCGCGATCGCCTTCGAGAACCTGCTCGACCGCGGCGAGAAGCT
>JBGPZN010000426.1:0-3374 GCA_041493815.1 Methylomirabilia bacterium | reverse complement strand
GGCTACATCGAGCTGCTCGCCGACAATCGGACGCTGCTCGACGGCCTCATCCGGCTATGCGCCGGCGGCGACCTGCTCACCCAGCTGCTGATCACGCAACCCGAGCTGCTGGCCTCGCTTGCCGATCCGGAGGCGCTGGCGCCGCGACGCACGCGCGCGCGCCTGCGGGCGGCGCTGGCGGTGGTGTTCGCGCCGGGCACGGCGCCGGCCGAGCGGCGCGACCGGTTGCGCCGCGTCAAGCAGGCCGAGGAGCTGACGATCGTGTGGCGCTATCTGCTCGGCGTCACCGCCATCGAGCGCTACTCGCGCGAGATGACCACGCTCGCCGAGGCGACGCTGGAAGCCGGCTGGCTGCTGGCGCTCGCCGGACAGGTCGAGCGGCACGGCGTGCCGCGCGACGACGCCGGCCGCTTCATCCCGGCCGTGATCGTCGGCGTCGGCAAGCTCGGCGGCCGTGAGCTCACGACCGGCTCCGACCTCGACCTGTTCGTCGTGTTCGACACGCCCGGACCCGCGGACGGCATGACGGACGGCCCGGCGCCGGTGGACGCCCACACGTTCTACAGCGGCGCCGTGGAGCGCCTGGCCGGCACGCTGGGCGACATCACGCCGGCCGGGGTGGCGTTCGCCGTCGACCTGCGCCTGCGTCCCGGCAGCAAGGGCAGCGGCTTCGCGGCCTCCCTCGACGCGCTGCAACGGTACTATGAGGACCACGGCGACCTCTGGGAGCGCCAGACGCTGACGCGCGCGCGCCTCGTGCTCGGTGATCGTGGCCTGGCCCGCCGGGTGCGGGCCACGCTGCGGCGGCTCGTCTATGGCGGGCCGCTGCCCGCGAGCGCGCTGAAGGAGATCGGGGAGGTGCGCACACGCATGGAGCTCGAGCTGGGGAAGGAGACGCCGGGCCGCTGGCACGTGAAGCTCGGCCGGGGCGGTCTGGTGGACGTGGAGTTCCTCGCCCAGGCGCTGCAGCTCGTCCACGGCGCCGGGCATCCCGACGCGCGGCGCACGTCCACGGCGGCCGCGCTGGCCGGCCTGGCGCGCGTCGGCGCGCTGCCGGCGGCCAGCGCGGCCGCGCTCACCACCGACTACCGGTTCCTGCGCCGCGTGTCGACCGCGCTCCGCCTGCTCGGCGCCCGCCCCACCGACACGATCGAGCTCGCCGGCCCCATGCCCGCCCGCGTCGCCAGCGCGCTGGGCCTGCCCTCCCGCGACGCCTTCCTGACCGCCTACCGCGACCGCACCGCCGCCGTCCGCGCCGCCTACGAGGCCATCTTCGCGTGACCACCCTGTATGTCGTCGACGGGCACTCGCACATCTTCCGCGCGTACCACGCGGTCGGGTACCTCTCGACGTCCAAGGGGCTGCCCAGCCACGCGGTGCTGATCCTCAGCACGATGCTCTGGAAGCTGATCCGCGAGGAGCAGCCCGACTACCTGGGCATCACGCTGGACCCGCCCGGCCCCACGTTCCGCGACGCCATGTTCGCGGATTACAAGGCCACGCGCACGGCCATGCCCGACGACCTGGCGCGCCAGCTGCCGTACGTGCGGCGGTTGTTCGAGGCGCTGCGCACGCCGGTCGTCGAGGTGCCCGGCTTCGAGGCCGACGACGTGCTGGCCACGCTGGTCGAGCAGGCGCTCCGCCACCCCGACCTCGAGGTCGTCGTCGTCAGCGGCGACAAGGACCTGCTGCAGCTCGTGGGACCCCGCGTGCGCGTGCTGTCGGTGCTCGGCCGCACGGGCGAGCGCGTGATGTACGACGAGGCCAAGGTGCGCGAGCGGTGGGGCGTGGAGCCGGCCCAGATCGCCGACGTGCTGGCGCTCATGGGCGACGCGATCGACAACATCCCCGGCGTCAAGGGCGTCGGCGAGAAGACCGCCGTCAAGCTGGTCACGCAGTTCGGCTCGGTCGAGCGCCTCTACGAGAACCTCCCGCTGGTCGGCGGCAAGCTGCGGGAGACGCTGGCGGCCAGCCGCAAGCAGGCGCTGCTCTCGCGCGAGCTGGCCACGCTCTCGCGCTCGGCGCCGGCCACGCTGGACCTCGAGGCGTTCCGCCGCGTCGAGCCGGACTGGGTCAAGCTGCGCGGCCTCTGGATGGAGATGGAGTTCACGCGCCTCGTCAAGGAGCTGCCGGCGACGGTGGTGTCGGTGAGCGCCGAGCCGGTGGCGCGGCTCGACGACGCCGCGGCCCTCGCCGGCTATCTCGCCCGCGTCCCCGCCGGCGAGCCGCTGGCCGTCGACTGGGTCGGCGACGCGCACCCTCCCTCGCCGCGCATCGACGCGCTCGGCCTGTTCCACCCGGCGGCCGGTGCGGCGTGGACGGCGCTGGCGCCGGGCGCGTGGCTGGCCGGGCGGCCGGTGATCGTGCACGATGCCAAGCCTCTGCTGGAGGCGTGCCTGGCGACCGGCGCCGGCCTGCCGGCGGCGCAGGACACCGCGCTGGCCGCGTATCTGCTCAACCCGGCCCGCGCCACCTATCGGCTCGACGAGGTGTGCATGGAGGCGTTCGGCGAGTGCCCGCCCACGCTGCCGGCGCCCGGGCCCGACGGGCGCGCCGTCGACGACGCGCTGGGCGCCGTGCTGGGCGAGCGGGCGCGCTGGCTCGTGCGCTACGGCAAGCAGGCGATGGCCGAGCTCGACGAGCGCGCGCTGCGGCGGATCTACGACGACATCGAGTGCCCGCTCGTCCCCGTGCTGGCGGAGATGGAGCGCGACGGCATCCGGGTGGAGCCGGCGCGCCTGGAGGCCTTCGCCAAGGAGCTGGAGCGCAACCTCGACAACCTCACGCGCGAGATCCACGGGCTGGCCGGCGAGGTGTTCGCGATCGCCTCGCCCAAGCAGCTCGCCCAGATCCTGTTCGAGAAGCTCAAGCTGCCGGCGTTCCGCCGCACCAAGACCGGCTACTCCACCGACGCCGACGTGCTGACCGAGCTGGCCGTGGGCCATCCCCTGCCGGGCAAGGTCCTCGAGCACCGCACGCTGTCCAAGCTGAAGGGCACCTACGCCGACGCGCTGCCGGTGCTCGTCAATCCGGCGACCGGACGCATCCACACCACGTTCAACCAGCTGGTGGCGGCGACCGGGCGGCTGTCGAGCCAGGACCCCAACCTCATGAACATCCCGATCCGCACCGAGCTGGGACTGCGGATCCGTCAGGCGTTCGTGCCGGAGGAGGGCTGGCGCTTCGTGGCGGCCGACTACTCGCAGATCGAGCTGCGCATCCTCGCGCACCTCTCGGGCGAGCCGGCCATCATCGAGTCGTTCCGGCGTGGCGAGGACATCCACACGCGCACCGCCTGCGAGGTCTTCAAGATCGAGCCGGCGGCGGTCACCTCGCTGCAGCGCACGATCGCCAAGAGCGCGAACTACGCCATC